>JAISGI010000024.1 GCA_031263095.1 Rickettsiales bacterium
GAGCATGGCTTCGACAAACTCTTGGAACGACTCGAGCGGTTTGGTTCCCGACCTGTCGGGAAGAGCGTCGGCGAGATCCTGCATGTCCGTATAATTCTCGAATTTCACGACCGAAATTCCGGCCTCGGCCCATTTGGGTGCGACGTCGTCTGCGTTCACTATGCGCGCGTTCGGGACGACGACGAAGCCCGAAACCTCGACCCCGCTGTCGGGCGGCAGGGTTTCGCCCATCATAGCCTTTATCCCGTCGAGGGCCTGGCGCGCGCGCCAAACGGGCGAGGGATATTTCTTCTCGGCCGAATACCATGAAGCGGAGGAGGAGAGGTTCATCTCCTCGTTCGCGGTGATTTCGCCGAACGTGGAATCGACTATGCCGACCACGAACGTATCGTCGGAGGCGCAGCCGATGAAGTCGACCTCTATGCCGTCGATTGTCGCGGGGCCGAACGAGGCGTAGTCGTGTTCGGTCAGAAAAGCGCTTATCTTGGTGCGGTACATGCGGCGGACGCTTGTCTCGGCAAGGGAAATCACGTTGTCTGGCGCTGGTGCGGGAGGTTCGGGCTCGAGTGCGGCGGGCATGGGCGCGGGTTCGTCGGCTTTCGCCTCGACAATAGGCGCGGGAGCCGCGGCCGTCGTCATCTTTTTATCGCTGTACAAAGTCTGCCACCTCTTGTCTTTCGGGTCGATTTGGCCGGCCGAGTTCGGCGGGCGGAAATTCATGGCACCATTATCCGCGCGGGCGGCAACGGCTTGCATTGGCAGAAGTGGTGTGCGCGTGCCGGCGAACAGAATCCTTATGAACCCGACTATATATAACGCGGAGTTTATGACCAGCGCGGAGCGCAAAAAAGCGTCGGCGCGGAATACCCTCTGCAGCAGAGGGACGCTCACCGTGTCGAAACGCATGCCCCAGCGGTAGGCGAGCCACCATGCTATCGGAAGCACGAGGACGCAGGTCAAGAGGAATATGCGCGGGAGTTTAGTCACTATCTACCCCCCCCCTTACCCTGCCCAGCAACTATCTGCTGGAGCAGGCCAGCAGTAGGGTCATTCGCGTACTTCGCACTGTTTATCTGATACTGTATAAAATCGCCCGTGGCGTTGACGGCGTCCTCGGCTATAGTCTTCTTACTTCCTACCGCGACCATGGTATCGCTATATTTGTTTTCGTCGTCCCAAGCGTCAGCGTATTTTGCGAGGCACTTGGTTATAAATACGTCGGTGAAGTCGTCCTTGCCTTTCAGATTGAATAGGCCGAGCGCGGATTCAAGGTTGGACAGGGTTTTGGCCATTTCGGGCTTGAAATTCTTCTTGTCGCCTACATTATGCTTGGCACGAGTGGCAGCGAGGGCTTCTTGGATGAACTTCTCGACCACGTACATCTGGCGGGCTTGGCTGCCCTTGGTGTCGAAGAAATTATCCGACGAGTTGAGAGCGTAATCCGGCCCGCTTGAGTACACTCCGGTTGCCGGGTCTCGCATGAGGAAAAGCGAAACTTCGTTCGGAAGGGCAACATCCGTGCCGTCGTCATTCTTCTTGAGCGTGCCATCGGCTTCAAACAGATACCCGTAATTCGTCATAATTTCAGCGGGCACTTTGTTATATTCGGCTACGAACTTCGCGTTGAGGAGTCCGGCCAAGTTGTTCTGTCGCTGCTTGAGCCTTAGGCCGAAGCCATTGGGCACGTTGGCGTTTATCTCGGCCTCGGACATCTTGGTGCCGGGACTCACGCCGGGAGCAGTGCTTGTAATCAGGCCATAGTCGCCGAGCATGCCGGCAACGCTTTTGGTATCCTCGACCGAGGCGACCTTCTGCTTGAGCATTTCGACATACTCGGTTCCGGTGTCGAACGCGAAGAAAGCGGGTTTGACCATGTTTATGAACGCGGCGTCGATGAACGGCTGGATAATCCCCAAGAAGTCGTCAAGCTCGGTTATGCCGGACTTGAGTTTCTCTTTCATAGAGTATTTGAATTTCTTCTTGACCTTCTCGTACTCGTCGTTATCCGGACGGGAGGGTTCGAAATCTTTGTCCTCGGGCGTCTTTTTGCTGTCCTTGTCGCGGGCGGGGCGGATGGGCGGGCTGGCACCCTCGCCCTTTACCATGCCTATGGCGTAGGCGTCCTTGGTATCGCTCGCGAACCTATCCTTGAGCCTCTTCCAATTCTCCTTGCCCGTGGCGTCCATGTCCTCAGTGAGCTTATCCTCGTCCGACGTGTTCGCGGCGTCGAAGAACGAGCCCTTGAGGAGCGTGAACATATCCTCGTCCTTCACGCCCTCGAAAGGCTTCAGCGAGCCGTCTTCCTTGAGCTTTTCGAATACAACGCGCTGGAAATCGTCGAACTGTTTGGCGATTTCCTCGTCGTTCTTTTCCTCATCGGATTCCGGCTTGTATTCGGGGTTTTCGTTCTTGAGGCGCAAGTAATCCCGAGCCTGTTCCGTGTGAATCCGCAAACGCTCGTCAATATCTCCATATACCAAGTCGGCAAGCATATCACTGGCGATGGCGAACGCGTCATCATGAAGCTCCTTGCGGAAAGCGTCGCGCGCGGCCTTGTCCTCGGGCTTGTCGACATTATCCTTATAAAACGCGCGGGCACTTTCAAATATCGGGTCGTACTTGAGCTTGGCTTTGTCGTGTGCGGCGATATAAGCCTCGAGCGAGGCGTTGGATTTCGCGTCCAGCGAAGCCATAAGCGCGTCGGCAGTCCCGTCGGCGAGGTTATTACCGTCGTCAAAGAGCTTCTTCTTAAACTTCTCGTCCGTCTTCGCGCGGTCGCCAATCTTGTGTTCTTCGGCCATAAAAAAGCTTCCTTTTATACGCGTTATATGGTACACTATTTCAAGGGAGAAAACAAGGATGTTTTTGGGGTTCGCGAAATACCTTATGAAACTGCTTATCATAGCTGCGGCGCTTGTCGTAATAGCCAAGATAAAGTATGTGGTACTTGCGGTTTCGTGGGCGGTCATAATACTTTGCATGTGGGTATTGTGGGTCAAGCGCTTTTCCAAGAACGAGAGGCTGCACAAGCTTGTCGAGCGGTGGTTCAAACGCCTCGCGAAGCTTGTTAGGACGGAAAGTGGCAGAGAAGAATCCAAATAGCTATGGGTGGGCGCGGTTCATCCTTGCAATGGTCGCAATCGTCTTCACAATCGCGTTGTTCGGCGCGGGGGCGTGGACGGTTTATCAAATCCTCTCGGCTGGGTGGACGGTTTCGGTCTATTCCGACATATACGACGCGATAAGCCGTGCGGCGGGCGACGTGTTTTCCGACTTCCAGGGGTATGCAATCGCGGTGCTTTCCATGGGCCTTGCGCTTTGGATGGTGCACGAGACGTACAAGACCCTCTACAAGGGAATGGGCATGGGTGAGAGCACCATGGACGCGAAGTACTTCGAGGGGATTTATAAGAAGTTGTTTTTGACTACGGCCATAATCGGGCTGTTCCTTATCAACACTCCGCGGAACGTGTTTTCGAATACTTTCGAGATTATTTTGAACCTTGGAAGCGGGGTCGGGCGCGAGCTGCTGCAGCGCAAAATCGTAAGGCTTGGCGCCAAGATTCCCGAGGGGTGCGAGGACATGCCCGGCGAGCTTTCCTATGAAACGGCGCGCGACGTGCTTTCGAAAAACACCAAGCTGGAAATGACGTGCATGATGCGCGAGGCGGGCGTGCTGCGCGAGGATTATATCAAGCTTGGCGGGTTGATGTTCGACAAGGGCAAGGGGCCGCTTGTCGGCGCAATCGTTTCGTACATCACGATACGTTTCGGCGCGGAAATCGTCGGCTCGGTCTTGACGTTCAGCGGGAATTCGGCCGGGCGGATAGTAAGCGCGGCGGGCGCGCCGGGGGCGGCGGTCGTTGCGGGCGCGCAGGTGCTCCTCTCGCGCGAAGTTCAGATGGGGATAACGGGCGTCGTGCTTGTCGGCGGGTTTTTCTTCATCAACCTTTTGTTCGCGTTCATATTCATAGAGAACCTCCTTTTAATGGGCGCGGGGATAATCCTGTTCCCCCTCCTAATCGCGTGCTATGTGTTCGAGGAGACGCGGAGCTATGCGGTGGCTGCCCTTTCCGAGCTTCGCAAGTTCGCAATCGGGCTCATATTCATATGCATAGCGCTTGTCATCTGTTCGGAGGCAAACGACTGGATTTTGGGCGGCATGTTCGGCGCGGCACCGGGCGAGAACATCACGCGCACGCGGGCGGCGATAAAGCTTCTTGAGGTGAACGACCTTGACGGGTTCGAACGTCTTATCAAATTCTCGGCCGGAGGAACGGCCATGTACATACTCTGGGCGATATTCGCGGTAGCCTTGAACGCAAAAATCCTTGGCGAGGCGTCGAAATTCGCGGGATGGTTCGACGGTGCGATTTCAGAATCGGGCCTTGGAAAATCGCTTTACGGCTTTGGGAAAAGCGTCAAGAATTCGTTCACGTCGATCAACCGCGAGCTGTACGGGTTTGCGAAAAACGACGAAAGGTCGGGGCTTACAAAACTAAAAAACAACGTCATGGACGTTGTTAGAAAAAGGAAGAAAGCGGAATGAGGGCGCTACTTTTACTTCTGCTTTTCCTTGCGCGGCCGGCGATGGCGGATGACGACTATATCGCGCGGGCGGCGGCTGTGCGAGCGGCAAGCCAGGGCTTTTCCATAGCGAACGAGGACGGGTACGAGGGCGAGGCCCTTTCCGACTTCAAGCGCACGCCGGGGGCGATACTTTCCGCGCGCGGGAACTCGTGTCTGAACGACAAATATCCGGCGTATTCGGCCGACGGAGCGCAGTACTCGGGCACGGAGCGAGGGTATTACGACATCATCAAATCCATGTCGGCGGAGGCGCGGCCAATCGCGCTTGTCGGGAACCAGCTTCTGAACGCAGACGGAGTGGAGGTCGCCACGATTTCGGCGCCAATGGCCGGGACAAGCGGGAGCTCGGTCCTGCCATTCTCGGGCAACAACGAGGTCATGCGCACAATCTCGTTCAAATCGGGCGAAGAGGCGGTCGTCATGTGGAACAAGGGCCTCTTCAGCGGGTGCAAGGAGAACAAGCTTGCCAGCATGGTGGACGGGTGGTCGGCGTGCCACCTCTGCCCATATGTCGTTATGATAGTGAACGAAATATCGTACATATTCGACTTCATGTTCTCGACTTTCCGCGTGATAATCCTCGCGTTCCTGACGGTGTTCGGCGCGCTTTACGTGGCGCAGAGATTCTGGGGCGCTATGCAGGGGTGGCCTTTTTCAAACAAGTTCGACGGGTACCTTAAAGAATTATTCGAGAAGTCGCGCGTAATCATCATCGCGTCGGTCATCGCAATCGTTCCTCCGAAGACGATATTCGAATTCACGGCCGAGCCGATTATCGAGCTTTCGCTTGGCGCGGCGAATGCTGTGCTGCGTTCGAGTTCGACTCTCGAGCAATGCGACGGAGAGAAGATAGTCGACGCGATAAACAAGAAGCGCGCGGAGGACGCGGACAAGAAAGTGTTGCCTCCTATCGCAAAAGGCTCGGCCAACAAGACTATCGAAACCATGCGGGATTCGTACTTCATTTCGAAAGCTACGGTCGGGCGTATCGTATGTTTCATGAGCGACAACGTGCGCGCGAACGGGCGGTATGTCGCGCTTGGGCAGGCGCTTTTGTGGCCGCCGAGTTCGGCAACCTTATTCGGCCTTTTAATTTTCGCATTTTTCCTTGGCATAAATTTATGGATTTCGTTTTACGTACTGGACGCGTTCCTTAAAATACTCGAGCTTGCGATACTATGGCCGTTCATGGTGTTCGGGTATGCGTTCAACTGGATTGGATTTTCCATGAACACAATCGTGAGCGTGGCGAAGAACTTCGGCTTTACCATGATTGCCTTGGCTGTATTCTCGCTATTCTCGACCTTGATGATTTCGACATTCACGTTCGGCGAGGGGAGCGCGAAAGAGCTTATCGACGCCGCCATAGCCGCGGACAGCGAGAAGATGCTCAGCCAGGCGGTGACGGGCGGCGACTCGCTTATCGCGTTCTCGAAATTCCTGTTCATCCTGTATGCGATGTTCTATCTATACTCGAAACTTTCGGAATTCACGAGCAAGTATTCGGGCGGGTCGATTGGGGACAAGCCAATCGGCAAGGCGGTGCAATCGCTCTTCACCACCACGCGCAAGTACCTGTCGCCGACAAATATTTTCCGCGAGCCGCAGGGGTTCATAAAAAAGCCCTCCGAGAAAAAGGACGAGCCGGCGAAAGGTTCCGAACCTAGCGAGCCCAAGCCTGCGGAGACTCCTCCTCCACCTCCTCCTCCGTCCCCGCCGTCATCAAGCGGATCGTCGGGCGGCGGCTCTGGCGGTGGAGAGGGAGGCGGGGCATGAAAAAGCTTTTGCTGTTCATGTTGCTGTTTGCATTCGACGCGTGGGCGGCGGCGTGCGACAAGCCCGCGCTTTACGGCCTTACGACGGAGGAGGCGAACGGCGCGCCGCAGCTTTACTGTTGGGAAATCAAGTGGGCGAAGGAGCACCTTGGCCGCGCGAGTGCGAGCGAGGCGGAAGTGCTTGCCGCCTATCCGACGCCTCTGTTTGTGCGGGATCCGAACCTTTTGCGCGCGCGGGGAATCACGCCCGAGAAAGCCGAGTACCTGATGAAATTCTTCATCGACTATGACTCGGCCGGGAACGTGAACCGCGGGTTGTTCAACAGCAACATATTCGACAGGCGCGCGCGGCGAGGAGTGCTCTCGACCGACGAATCCCTCCTGAACGCCGCAGTGAACAAGGCCAAGAACGAAATGCGGTCGAACTTCTCGGAGTACAAGGTCGAGAACCTGGATGCCATACTCTGGAACCACGATGCGTACTATACCTGGCTTATCCTGAACCGGGTCGGCTGTCTCGACATATTCTCGACTCTCAACAAGTTCAAGGACTATCCGAAAGCGTTATGGCCGGCGGCGGTGGTCGGGCGGCATTTCGTCAATGCTTTCGGCGAGGTGGTCGGGAAAATCGGCGGGGATGACAAGCTTGGCCTATTCGGATTCAACGGAGACTATCATCCCGTAACAATCAACGGAAGCGACGCGCCGATAGCCCAATGGGACAGCTCGATGTGCAACATACGCGACCCCTCCCTTTCCGCCAAGCGTCCGCTTTCGTGTCTGCCGTGCTTTGCGTTCGAGCTTGCTTTCAACACCGTGTCGCGCATAGGGTATGTCATGTACGACGAGCTGTCGCGCTATGCGTTGGGCGTCATGTGTCTTGGTTTTTTAATCTGGATGTTGTTCGTGTTCTTCAACAACGTGGTCAAGGACGGGCAGCCGTTCGAGTTTGTGAAAACTTTCTTTACCAAGGTGATATGGGTGTTCATAATCTCGGCCGTGTTGTCGGTGTCGATAACGGACAAGGACAACATTATCAACTATGCTTTCCGGCCGCTGACCGACCTTATGCGTGCGTTCTCGGACACGATGACCGTGGGGATAGACGGCGGAAAGCCTTGGGAATGTCGGTACAAGGAAGTCAAGGCTATACAGGACAATGCGGTATTGTTCGACCGCGAGGTCAAGATGAACATAGTGTGCTCTATCGAGCGAATCGCGGACTTCACCAACATGAATTTCAATATCGGGAAGTATGCTGCGCTTCAGGGCTGGCGGCAGTTTTCGAACCTGGCGTTCGGAGATGCGTTTTTGCCGGGGACAATTGTCATCGTTCTATTAGCCGCGCTTGCAATCGGGCTTGGCATATTCACGAAAGCGAGCGTTTTGGAGATGGTCGCCATGGCGGGGCTGGCCGTGCTTCTACTCCCGCTTGCGCTTGCGCCAAAAATCGCGCTTGGCATTTTAATCATGGGGTTATATTTCTATATGGGCCTCCTAATCCCGTTCTATTTCATCGAGTCGATATTCCAGATGGCGGTGGTTGTGTTCCTTGCGCCGCTACTACTCGCGGGGTATGCAATCGACAAGACGGCGGGGTTCGCGAAGCAAGGATTCGCCACGTTCATGGGCGCGATATTCCAGATTATATCCCTCTCTATCATGTGCGCGGTTATCGCTCTGCTTATGAACCTTGCGAGCGGGCTTGACCCGGCGGAATACTATCATGCGATGACTTCGGGCGACGACCAGGCGATAGCGTCGCAGACCATACGCCTGCTCGCCATGAACACGAACGACCTGTTGCAAATCGGGTACACCTGGCTTGTGTGCTGGTATCTGCTCTCGAGTGCGATGAACATGGCGGCGAAAGCTTTCCCGATGTCGCAACCGTTCAACGGCGACATGCCTAAGAAGTTCTTCAAGTGGACGCAGAATGCTGTCAAGTATTCGGCCTCGGTCATGCGCGACCAGGTGTTCATCAAGCGTAATGCGAAGATGGCGGCGCGGGCGCTTCAGGAACAGCGCGCGCTGGAGGCCAATGCTGCGGCGAAGAATAGTCCGCCTCCGGCTGCTGCTACGGATTCAGGCGATGGAGCTCCGGCCACGGAAGCGCCGGAAGGAGAGGCTCCGGAGGAAGAGGAGACCGAGGCGCCTGCGGCACCTCCTCCTGTGGAAGAAGATGCGGGCGAAGAGGAAGCAGCGGCGGAAGAAGAAGCTGAAGAAACTCCGGCCGCGCGTGGGCCGTCGGCGGAGGAGGTCGAGGCGCAGCGGCTCTATGACGCGGCTGTGCGCGAGGCGGAGGAAGCCCGTCAAAAATGGCAGGCGGAGGAGGAAGCCAAGCTTGTGGCGCAAGGGACGGCAAACATGCACCTCCGCATGTCGGAAGCCGCGCAAAAGGAGGCGGACGAGCGGCGCAGGGCGGCGGCTTTGGAATCCTCTCCGGGCACGAAAGCGGACTTTGAAGCGCTTGCGGAAAAGGCGGCGGGGCAGGCCAAGTTCCACGAGCGCAAGTCAATCGAAGCGGGCGACGTGGCGCAAAGGCACCTGCGCGCCGCGCTGAAACTCAAGCGCGAGTACGAGCGTCTTAAAGCGGCAGAGGACAAGGCCAAGAAAGCCTTAGAGGAGGCGAAAAATGGCTGAGCGCACTTTCATGCAGAAGAACAGTTCTATCGCCAAGTTCCTGCTGAGCTCGCTTAAAACCTCGGTGATCGGCATGCTTATCGGCGTGGGCGGCATGGCTTTGTTCGCGGCCGGAGGCATGCTTTCCACGAGCGGAAGCTGGAAGCCGGGCAGGACATTCGAGCAGTGGATGGAGTCGGGAATCGGCGTCCATGCGAAGCCTCTTGCGGACGGGAAATATCTCGCCACGGATTTCAGCATATGCCCGGCGTGCGGGGTTCTCGACAAGATGTTCGACATGATAAACACGGTTGCTATGGAAATCTATATCATGATACACGACATAGCGTGGATACTGCTTACCATGGGATTTGCGTTATGGCTTTTGCGACGCGTATATGACGACATCGTTGGCGGCAAGGGGAGCATGGACGATTTTGCCAAAAGCGTGTTCAAGAAAATCCTTATCATCTTCGTCATCGGCGCGGGAATCGGGTTCATGGACGAGAAGGAAATACGCACGACCGCGAACTCTATCATCGAGCACACGGCGGTTCCGATACTTCAAGCCGGAACCTCAATCGGCTCAAGCATTATCGACTCGCCCATATGCGACAAGCTTGCTTTTCCAGCGTCGGAAGCGACCGAGGACGGAGTGATTTCCAAAGAGCTAAAGGAGCAGGTTCTATGCGTGGCGTCGTCAATCAACATCATATTCTTCGGCGGGCTTAGCGCGGCGAGGTATCTGTTCAAGTTCTCGTTCAATCCCTTGAACTCGCACGCGATGCTGGACGGGCTTGGCGGGATGATTGCCGCGCTGCTCTTGGGTGCGATATTCTTCGGCCTATATATCTGGGTGCCGCTTATGTTCGTGGACATAATATTCACGCTTGCGATACTGCTTGCGTTCGTGCCACTTATGATAGGCGGGTTCGCGTACGAGGACACGAAAAAATTCTCGATGACTGGCATAGAAGCGTTGTTCGGAATAGCGTGGAGAATCATAGTCTATTGCATATTCCTGGAGATACTTTACCAATCGCTTTTGTATGTGGGGGACGCGTACTATCCGGGGCCGGTCGACGGGTTCACGTATATGTTCCCGGATTTCCTCAACCACTCGACAAACGTGGCGGCGTCCGATGCGTGGGCGAGGTGCTATAACGACAACATCGGGAACGCGGGCGGCCTTAAAACCTGCCTGGCGGCGGCGAGGCTCGAGTTCGACATGCCGGGCAAGGACTTTTCCGTCAACGCGTTTATGCCCGTGCTTGGCGTCGGGATACTATCGCTTATGATAATGGGAAACATGAAGTCGTACGCCGGGCTTGTCAGCGGGTACATGTTCCAAATCGGCGATTCAATCAAGGCGTTCATCATCAACGGCAAGAACCACTTCACGTCAATCACGCGCGAGTATGTCGGCGGGATTAAAAAATCCTATTCCGACAAGGTGAAGAATCCGCAGGAGAAAAAGCTAGACAAGATAATGGCGGGCATCAAAGAAAAGCTTGGGAGGCGCAAGACGGATGAATAACGTCTGCTGGGAATGCGCGGTACTTACCACCATATACACGTCGATATTCAGCGTCGCGGACAGGGTGTACGAGATACTGCGCCCAATCGCTTTGCGCGTGTCGATTGTCGCGTTCGCGTTCTGGTTCCTGTGGTATTTCTGGACCAACTTCATCGCGAGCCAGAAGAACGTGGACACGCTTGCCAAAGATGTGATGAAAAAGCTTGTCGCGTTCGCGTTCGTGTTCGGCATGCTCTCGCTTGCGCCCCGAGAAGTGTTCAGGTGGACGGCCGAGCCGGTCATGTCCGCGGGAAGCGGGCTTGCGCGGTGGATACTTGCGAAAACCTACTCGGACGCGGAGGTCATGCAGCATGGGCGGCACGGCCTTGCGTGCGAAGAGCCGAAGGAGGGCGAGGACGCGACGCTTGCCGACCTTGTATGCATAACGAAAGAGTTCGCGAACAGCTATGACGCCGGGTTCCAGCTTGGCTGGAAAGTCGCAGGCAGGGGGCTTGGCGGAATAATCGAGAACAAGCTGCTAGAGCTTGACATGAACTCGGGCGTCGGGGTTGCGTCGGGAATTAGAAAGCTAATAACCGTTGGACTTACCGCCATACCGGGAGCGGGCCCGGCAATAGCGCGCGTGGTCAACATCATACTCGACATAGTTGGAAAGATACTGATGAAAATCGGCATAATCCTCAACAGCATAACCTTGCTTATGGGGATGGCGGTTTTGGTCGCGTTCGCGTACGTCGCGTTCGCGTATCTTTCCATGATAATCGACATAGCAATCAAGCTTGCGATGGTGGCCATGCTTTTGCCAATAACAATCGCGGCGTGGATGTTCGACAACACGCGCGGCAAGCTGTCCGCCCCCCTGTTCTTCAACTTCGTCAAATGCTCGATACGAATCGTATTCTTGGCTATCGCGATGAGCATATCGACGTACCTTTTGAACATGCTTATGACGAGCGACTTCTCGCTTGACAACAGCAAGACGAACGTGCGGACGCTGTGGGACAAAATCAACGAAGTCAAGGAAATAAAGCCCGACGGGGCGGCGGGGTTCGGAGCGCCTCTGGAAAAACAATGGCCTATCACCTCGCCATACGGCCAGCGCGAGCGGCCCGAAGAAGAAGGCACCGAGGGAGCCAGCCGCGAGGCGCACACCGGAACCGACTTTGGCGTTCCTGTGGGCACTCCTGTGCTTGCCACTCAAAAGGGTCGTGTGGTGCAGGCGGGGAATCGGGGAAACTATGGCCTTGCAGTGGAAATCAGGCACGACGGGCAGATTTCGACCATGTACGGGCACTTGAGTGAAGTTTTGGTTGCGAACGGCGCTGAGGTGGAGGCGGGGCAGACAATCGGACTTTCGGGCAACACCGGGCGCTCGACCGGGCCGCACCTGCACTATGAAATGCGAAGGAACGGAGCGCCTATCAGCGCGAACCCGCTAAGTTGGGCCAAATGGTACGATTGGGTCGGGATGTGGACGGGGGTGCCGAACATTGGAATCATCACCACTTTCCTTTTGCACTCGGGCGCGATAGTTGCGATAATGTTCGTGTGCATGGCGTGCTTCATGCTGCTTGGCGCGAGCATCAAGCTTGCGGACGATTTCAGCGGCAAAATCGCAAGCGGAGTATCGGACGGCGACGTCGTGCTTTCGGGCGTGAAGCAGATGACAATCTCGACCATACGCTATATCCAGCACGGCGTTTCGCGCGAGGTTTCCGGATACCTAAAGGGCAAGGCGCTCAAGAAAGAACTGACCGGTGCGGGGCTTGCGCGGCGCAACAGCCAGAACGCCGCGGCGGCGGCGGAAGGGCTCGAGGCGCCTGCGGGCGGAGGCGACCTTGGCGCCCTGCCCCTTGACTACAAGGTTGAGATTTACCAGCAGCAGAATGCGGAGCCTTCCTCTACTTCTGCGGATTCCGGCAGTGAGGAAAGCCCCATCGCGGAGGGCAAGGCCAAGCTTGCCGGGCTTGAAAAACAGGCGGCGGCGCGTGCGGATTTCGTGAAAGACAAGCTTGAGGAGAGCGAGGTTTTCCGCGCCCTTTCCGAAGAGAAAAAAGCCGAGGTCGTGAATGCGGCGATTTCGCAGAACCCTGCGGCGAGCGCGAGTCCCGAGGCGGCGGCCGTTGCGGCCGACCTTGCTCCTGCCTCCGGCGCGGCGGGTGCGGAGCCGTTCGCGGAAATCAAGGAAGAGTGGGAGCGTGGCGAGCTTATCGAAGAGCTCAAAGGCCACAAGGACGTGGCCGAGGCGGTTGCGAACGGCACGACGGACAAGCTTAAAGGCAAGGCTCTCGACATCCTTCAGCGCGCGAGGCGCGAGGTCGAAAACAGGGAGTACAAGAATGCGCGGCGGCTTGAAAAAATGCGCGAGGAAATCGCTCTTGCCGAGGGGGCGATTGCGGGCGGGACGGCGGCGCCGAAGATTGCGGGCAGCGATTTGCTTCGCGAGCTTTACATCGACGAATCGAAATGGCTTGATGAAAAGTCGGAGCGGCTCGACCCACTTGGCGACGACTGGATAGAGCGCAAACTTTTGAAGCGGCAGATGGACAAGCTCAACAAAAAAATCGCCATTCTGAATGAGAGTGAGGATGACGAAGATATGAAGCTTGAAGTCGAGAAGGCGATAAAGGCTTTTCACAAGCGGCAGAAGTATCGGCGGCGGCTGGCCTCACTTGCCAAGGCAAAATGACGAGAAAATTTTATCAAGCAATTCGGAGAATTTTACCTCGCCGGTGAGGGTGCCGAGCGAGCGGAGCGCGGAGCGGAGGCGTTCGGCGGACAGGGCATGCTCGGGTTCCCTCAAGCTTGCGCGGATGTCTTTCAGCGTCGTTTCGAGCGCGGATTTCGAGCGGGTCAAGGCGAGCGCGGCGTCCTCGGGCGCGTGTGTTTGTTCCCTCACTTTTTCCTCGAGTGTGGAGAGGAGGCGAGCGAGGCCGCGGCCGGTTTTGGCCGAAACAGCTATAATTCCGGGCGGGATTTTCGCGCCATCGCGGCGGTCGATTTTATTCAGTATGCGAATCGTGTCAGTGGCTGGTTTCGCGGCGGTGAGCTCGGCGAGTTTGTCGCTTACGAACATCTTTACATCGGCCCTGCGGGCGGCGCGGCGGGCGCGGCTTATGCCCTGGCGTTCTATGTTGTCCGCGGGGCGTTCGTTCAGGCCGGCGGTGTCCATCAAGCCCACCTTGAATCCGCCGATGTCGAGCGAGGCCTCGAGCACGTCCCTAGTGGTGCCGGGCGTCGCGCTTACCAATGCGCGGGACTTGCCCACGAGCCGGTTGAAGAGCGAGGATTTGCCCACGTTCGGGCGGCCGATTATCGCGACGGCGAGGCCGGACGCGATGCGTCTCGAGACCTCGGCCGTCCTTAGGTGTGCGGCGATTTCGCGGGCGAGTTTCTGCAATTTTTGCGTGTTCGTCTGCGCGATATTTTCAGGAAGTTCGTCCTCGGAAAAATCTATCGAAGCCTCGGCAAAGCTTAGGATTTCAAGCAGGCGGGTGCGCCAATCCTTGTACATTTTTGCCGTCGCGCCGTCGAAGCGTTTCAAGGCTGCGCGGCGCTGCGCCTCGGTTTCCGAGTCTATCAAGTCGGCCACGCCCTCGACTCCCGCCAAGTCGAGCTTGCCATTTTCGAATGCGCGGCGCGTGAATTCGCCTGGGGTGGCGAGCCGTGCGCCCTTGACCGAGCCGAGCGCGTCGTACATTGCGGCGATGACCGCTGCGCCGCCGTGGGTGTGTATTTCGGCGGAGTCTTCGCCGGTGAAGGACTTGGGCGCCTTCATGAAAACCGCCATGGCGTCGTCTATATGAGCGTCAGTTCGTGGATGTTTTATGCGTGCAAAAAACAACATGTTCGGAGCAAAACTTTTACGGCCGGTCAGCTTTTCGAGTGCGTGTTTCGCGCGCGGGCCGCTTATCCTGAACACCGCGACGCCGGCCTTGCCGTAAGCGCTCGACAATGCAAATATCGTATCAGTCAATGGGGCTTATCCCCCAGATGTCGCGGGCGTAGCCGTCTATCGCGCGGTCGCTTGAGAAGAACCCTGAGTTCGCGATGTTCGCAAGCATTTTGCCCGCCCATTTCAGCGGGTTGCGGTAGAGTCTGTCCACTGCGGCCTGCGCCCTTATGTACGGGCGGAAGTCGGGCAGCAACATATACTCGTCCCCTCCGCCGAAGAATGCGTTCAGCAAAATTTCGTGGTGGTCGCCGCCGAAGAAGCCGCCCTTTATCTGCCTGATTATCCTTTGCAATTCGGGCATTTTGTCGAAGAATTTCTGTGCGTCGTAGCCGCGCGATTTCATCCTATAAACCTCGGGCGCGGTCAGGCCGAAGATAAAAATATTCCTGCGGCCGACGGCGTTTTTAATCTCGACGTTCGCGCCGTCAAGCGTGCCGACGGTGAGCGCGCCGTTCAGGGCGAACTTCATGTTGCCGGTGCCGGAGGCCTCCTTGCCCGCTGTTGAAATCTGCTCGGAAAGCTCGGCCGCGCGGATGATTTTTTCGGCTCTGTCTATATTATAATTCGGGACGAAGACGACCTTCAAGAGCCCGTCGGCGCGAGGGTCGGAGTTGACCTTTGCCGCGACGCCGTTTATGAGCGACACTATGTCCTTGGCCGCGGCGTAGGTCGGCGGAGCCTTGCCCGCGAACAAGACTACGCGCGGTTCCAAGCCCCTCGTATCGCCGTCTACAATGCGGTTGTAGCGGTGGATGACCTGGAGCACATTTAGGAACTGGCGCTTGTATTCGTGTATCCTTTTTATCTGCGCGTCGAGCATGAATTTCGGGTTCAGTTTCACGCCGAGCTCGCGTTCAAGTTCGGCAAACAATGCGACCTTGTTCGCGTATTTCATATCGAGCAGCGCGGTCAGGAAACCCTCGTCCCGCCTTAGCTTTTTAAGCTTCTTGAGTTCGTACAAATTGGTCAGCCAGCCGTCGCCTATCGCCTCTGTAATAAGTACAGCGAGGCGAGGGTTGGCCTGCTCGAGCCAGCGGCGTTGCGATATTCCGTTCGTCTCGTTTATGAACTTGCCGGGGAAGAGCGTGTCGAAGAGTTTGAACTCCTTTTTCTTTAACAGGCTGGAGTGAAGTTTGGCGACGCCGTTGACCTTGTGTGTCGAAGAAATGCACAGGTTGCCCATGTTCACGTAGCCCTTTTCGCGGTTCACGATTTCTATGGCGGCGAGCTTGGATTTCGGTATGCGGCGGGCGGCAAGAGCTAGGAAATCCTCGTTTATCCGCTCGATAAGCGCGAGATGGTACGGGAGCTCCTCGCGGAACAAGTCGGTGCCGATTTTCTCCAAGGCCTCGGCCATTAGCGTATGATTCGTGTAGGCGCAGATTTTATACATCTTGGCGAATGCGGATTTGTAATCCATGCGGAAATCCTGCATTAAAATGCGCACAACCTCGGGCACGGCGAGGGCCGGGTGCGTGTCGTTGAGCTGGATTTTAACATACTTTTCTATTTCGTTTATCGGCAGTTTCGTGCGGCGGAAGCGGTCGAAAATATCGGCCACGGACGCGGCGACGAGGACGTATTCCTGCCGCAATCTCAATCTTCGGCCGTCGTCCGTATTGTCCGGCGGGTAGAGGAAATCCGTGATGTTGGTTATCTTTTTCCACACGTCGGGCGCGGATTTATCCTTGCGTTCAGCGTCCCACAAGCGAATGGTTGCGACAGAGCGCGCGGTGGCGCCGGCAATCATCACGTCGCGGGCTTGAACCTTGACCTCCTCGGCCGGGCGCCATTGCAAATCCTCGATTTTCTTGCCTTCGACCACCTTGCCGCCGAAGGGAATTTTGAAGCCGATGTCGGTGTGTTTTATCACCGCGAGGTTATGCTCGCGCCACCACAAATCGGGCGTTTCGACCTGGGTTCCGCCGTCAATTCCCTGCTTATAAATTCCGCAGCGGTAGAAGAGGCCGTAGCCGAAAACCGGCAGGCCCTTGCTTGCGACCGAATCCATAAAGCATGCGGCGAGGCGCCCTAGCCCTCCGTTTCCCAACTGGGTCGAGACATCGCAGGCGAGGACTTTATCGGCGTCGGCACCCAAGGAGGCGAGCGCGCTTACCGCCTGCGGCAGGACGTTTAGATTCAGCAATGTCTGGAGCCCCAAGGTGCCGAGCAGGTACTCCATCGACAAATATGCGGCGAACGGGCGTTTGCTTGCGAGCGCTGCGGCCTCGGACTCCTTGCCGAGTCTCGAGAGCTCCTCGTTCAGAGTCAGGACGAGCGCGTCGTACCAATCAGGCGAGGCGGCGGTGAGTATCTTCACCTTCAGCGTCCTTTCAAGATGGAACTTCAAACGGTCGCGGAAATCCGCCGGGTTTTCAAGCCTTGTAGCACGCATATTTTTTCCTAGATTTTACCGCGTATCATTGTATCATATTTCACAGCCTCTTGAAAGGAAAAAATGAGAAACCATGCGCAGGACATAGCCTCGGACCCATTTGTATCGGCGTGGGTGTCGGCGAGCGCGGGCACGGGCAAGACGTATCTGCTTGTCCGGCGGCTTTTGCGCATGTTCCTGGCGGGCGCGGAGCCCTCGAAAATCCTCTGTCTGACCTACACGAACGCGGGCGCGGCGGAGATGATAGAGCGTGTGTTTTCGCGGGCGAGGGAGTGGGCGGTCATGAGCGACTCTGCTTTGCGGGACGAGCTTTTGTCGGTGGTTGGCGAGCATGACGAAGGGTTGGCGGCGAAGGCGCGGGCGTTATTTTCCCAGCTTGTCGACAGTCCGGTGCCCTTGAAAATCTACACAATCCACGCGTTTTGCCAGTCGGTTTTGAAGCGCTTTCCGCTTGAGGCGGGGGTGTCGCCGCACTTCAAAATAGCGGAGGAGGCGGAGGCGAACACTCTGCTTGCCGAGGCGTATTCGAAGCTGGCGCGCGACATGCAGAATCCTGCGTCGCCGGAGGACGCGCAGCTTGCCCCGAGTTTCGCGAAAATAACCTCGGCGATGAGCGAATCTTCGTTCGAGGAGGTGCGGCGGGAGATTATCGGCGGGCGCGAAAAGTTCGCAGCCCTCATGTCAGAGCATAAGGATTACCGCCGGTTCGAGGAGGCATTGTTTGCTCGGATTTTCACGGGCTTTGGCGATGTGGTCGAGGATTTCGTACGCGACGTGGAGCTCTACAAACGCAGGGAATGCGCGGGTTTGGACGAGGACGCGCTTCGCAAATACATACGTGCGGCGGAGGAATCGTCGTCATCGACCATGAAAAAAAACGCGCAGAACTTGGCGGAATTCCTTGGGTTTGAGGGCGAGGCGGCGCGTGCGGAGGCGTTCGAAAAGTACCTGGGCGCGTTCCTGACCGCGAGCGGGAAAGTGCGCGAAAAACTATTCACGAAAGAGGCGCGCGCGGCGAACGGAGCGCTTGTCCCCCTTGTCGAAGCGGCGGCGGAAAAGGCGCGCAAGACCAAAGAATTCCTTGAGCTTTCCGACACTTTCAATACCACTGCGGCGACCTCGCGCATTGCGTTCGCTCTTGGCGCGCGGTACATGGAGGCCAAGGAAAAGGCCGGGATAATGGACTTTTCCGACCTTATAGAAGCGACGAAAACCCTGTTCGCGAAGCCCGGAATTTCGGAATGGATTCTATATAAACTTGACGGTGGAATCGACCACATACTTATCGACGAAGCGCAGGACACGTCGGGTTTGCAATGGTCAATCGCGGCGACGATTGCCGAGAATTTCTTCACGGTCGGCAGGCGTGCGGGTGAGGGGAAAAGCATATTTTGCGTCGGGGACAGGAAGCAGTCGATATTCAGCTTCCAGGGCGCGGACATCGGCCTTTTCGACGAGTACAAGGAGCTCTTCAAAACGCGCGTACAGGCCGGAAAATACGAGTGGCGCGAGGTACCGCTTAGCACCTCGTTCCGCTCCGCGCGGAACATTTTAACCGTGGTGGATGACGTTATCGCGAACGAGGAAAAGACCTCGGGTGTAATCAAAAAAGGCGAGGAAATCCGCCACGTAGCGGCGCGCGAGGACATGGCCGGATATGTCGAGCTTGTCCCCCTGGTCAAGATGCAGGCGGTGGAAACGGAGGACACTTTGAAACCTCCGGTTGAGGAAGTTATCGTTCGCAACCGCCTGGTCGACCTATCGGCGATTGCGGCGGCGAAATGCGCAGAAATCCTTGAGCGAGGCTATGCTCCGCAGGACATAATGATTCTTGTGCAGAAGCGGTCGAGCGCGAAATATCTTGCGCAAAAATTCAAGGAGGCGGGCGTGCCGATTGCGGGCGAGGACAGGATAATCCTTGCCGAGCATATCATCGTGCAGGACATAATTTCCCTGTTCAACGCTATATGTTTTCCGGATGATGATTTGGCGGTGTGCGAGGTGCTCAAGTCGCCTTTCTTCAACCTTGGCGACGAGGACCTGTTCGAGCTTTGTCATGGGCGCGGAGAGGAGAGTGTTTATGCGCGTCTTATGCGTTCTTCGCGGTACTCCGGCGCGGCGTCGGAGATTGCGGAATTCGCGCGGTGTGGGCGGGTCATGAGCCCTCTTGCGTTCCTGAATTATGTGCTTAAAACCAAAGGCAAGGAGCGAAATTTCGCGGCGCGGTTCGGGGCGGACGGGCGGCGAATCTTGGGTGCTGCTCTTGACGCGGCAGAGGCCTATGACATAGCGAAAATCGGCAAGAGCCCGATTGAATTCGTGCGCTGGCTGCGCGAGTCGGGAATCGAGGCAAAACGCGGGAAAGCCGCGGGCAGCGGCGAGGTCAAAATCTCGACCGTGCACAGTTCGAAGGGCCTTGAGGCGCCGATTGTCATCCTGCTTGACGCGAACGCGAACGACACGCCGCTCAAGGAAAAGCTTGTGTGGAATGGCGGGTTGCCGTTCTATCGTTCGAGCGGATTTGCGGATGTGAACGAAGATTTCGCCGGTATAATCGAAGCGGAAAAGCGTGCTGGACTTGACGAATTCTATCGTCTTATGTATGTCGCGCTCACGCGTGCGCGGGACGAGCTTTACATACTTGGCGCGGAGGACAGGGGGCGCGAGAACGAGAAAAGCTGGTACTCCTGTATCCGTGCGGCGCTTGAGGCGAACCCTGTGGCCGTGCGGCGTTGCGACCCTATACTCCAAGCGTTCGGAGCGGAGATTGTCGAGCCGGAAATACTTTGCCTTGGGGAGAAAAACAGAAAAGAATCGAAGAGCAAAAATGAAGAAACAATAGAAGAAGAATTTATGCTTGAGCAACCGGGTTCCCGCCTTCGCGGGAATGACAAAGAGGGGCGCGAAAACGACACCCCTATATTCGAGCGTGGGAAATCGCCGCTTGCGGCGGCAGACGAGGCGAGGGAGCGGGGTGTGGTGCTTCACAAGGCGCTCGAACACAACGACAGCGAAGCGGTGCGGGAGCTTGCCGCCGTGCCCGAGCTTGCGTTCATCTTTTCCAATCCTGCGCGCGTGGAGGCGGAGATTATCGGCGCGGAGGGGGAGATGAGAATCGACCGTCTTGTCTTCACCTCCGACGCCGTGTGGATTATCGACTACAAGAGCGACTCCGCCCCGCCGGCGCGCATGCCGGAAAAGTACCGTGTGCAGCTCCTCAAATATCTTGCGGCAGTGCGTCAGATTTACCCCGGGCGCACGGTTCGCGCGGCGATATTATGGCTTGCCGGAAAGCGGCTCGAGGAGCTTCAATCCAATCTATAAAGCGTGCACCTGTTATATGCGACGTCTATGTCCGCGGTGGTTATGCCGGGTGTGAAAACCTCGTTCGCGTAGTGCCATATGTGCGGGTGGTTCGCGGCGGTATCTGCAACGTCCAACATACTCCCGTAATAGGCGCCATTATTTTGTATGCCTTGGCACCTGAACCTCGATGTGCGGGTGAAGACGCCAATGCCGCTGCTGCCGGGCTGGGCCTCGGCCGGCTTGAAGTCGAAGCGATAGACGCCGGGCGGAACGTCTGGTGTGACTTCGCCGCTTGCGAGGTCGGCAATCTTGCTCCATCTGGACTTGTCGGGCGTGCCGATGCAGGCCTCGACCTGCGCAGCGCTGTCGAAGCGCCAGTTATACTTGCACCGTTCGTCGGCGCCGGTGGTCGAGCCGGGCGGGCATGTATTCGCAATCGCGCAAGCTGTGCAGGTGTAATAATTGGCGGCGTTGGATTGGTGGGCTGAAATCAGGAGAAGCGCGGTCGCTAAAAGCTTATTTGCCCCCCCCCGTACGCACTTTGTTCATATACATTGTCGTCTTTCTCCTTTGGTTAGATTTTTATATAATATCACAATGTGCGGGCGATGTCAACAGCGTGCAGAGGCGGCGAGGGATTGCTTCCTACCGCGTGCAAATCCTTGATTTTCCCCGCATAACGCGCGGCAAAAAATATCTTGCCTTTCGGGGCGAATAATTGTACAATCCTACAAGTTAGCAATAAACGAAAGGAAAAAGCTATGAAAAACCTTGCCAAATCTCTCCTTATGCTCGGCGTCGCGGTGTCTCTGTCCGCGTGCAGCAGCGACGAAGCCGCACCTACGGCCGAAGCGCCTGCCGTCGGCGAAGCGGCTCCTGCTGTTGGAGAAGTCGCCCTTGCCGCCGAAGTGAAGGGCGTTGTCGCGGGCAGCCAGGCAGATCTCGACAAGCGTGCAGGGAACATAGTGCATTTCTCGTACGACAAGTACAACCTGTCCGCGGATGCGGCCAAGACCCTCA
This sequence comes from Rickettsiales bacterium, assembly GCA_031263095.1. Classification (GTDB taxonomy): domain Bacteria; phylum Pseudomonadota; class Alphaproteobacteria; order Rs-D84; family CACZYB01; genus WQWV01. Next base: position 21,201 of record JAISGI010000024.1, read on the forward strand.
AGAAACAAGCCCTCTGGCTCAAGGCTTATCCTAATGTCAACATCATCGTCGAAGGGCATTGCGACGAGCGCGGGACCCGCAAGTACAATCAGGCCCTTGGCGAGCGTCGCGCTGATGCGGCCAAGCGTTATCTTATCGCGAACGGCGTTTCGGCCAAGCGCATAACCACCGTCTCGTACGGCAAGGATCGTCCGATTGCCACCGGCAACACCGAGGCGGCCTATGCCCAGAACAGGCGCGATGTGACCGTGCTTGCCAAGTAATCGAAAAGTCGCTACGCTCTTTTTCGATTAGGAAAATTGAGAAAAAAGGCCGGGGGAATCTTGGCCTTTTTTCGCTTTGATTTCTTTGTTTGTTGTGGTATAATATAGTCGTCTAACCAAAGGAGAAGACATAATGACTGTTATGAACAAAGTACGTACGGGGGGGGGCAAAAGGCTAAATACCTAGCATTCGCACTTCTTCTACTATCTGCCAATAACTCTCAATCATCTAATTATTATACCTGTACCGCATGCGCCATACCCGGGACTTGCAAGAGCGCGGGTCTTGCGGCGGACTGTGCCGGGCAAAACAAAGCCTTTGAAACGCTTGAGGAGGCGACGGCCTGTATCGGCACGCCGGCAGCAAGCAAGTGGGAATTCGTATCGGGCAGCTATACCGACGGCACAGCATTCGCGAGCACAGGAATCTATCGCGCGGACATATATGTGAACGCCGAGAGCTATATATCGCGCACTTTCGTCGTGGCCGACAATTCGCAAGTCGGGTATATCATATATAGCGACGTCACGTATGGGGGCTGTACCGGACAGCACTGCTACCGTTTCTTGTACTGCCCGAACGCGGCGGATTGCTGGGGAAGCATAATCATGACTGAAGGCTATGACTTTGTAAGCACTCCGCCCGTTGTCAGGAACATACGCACGCCCGGGATAACGGCGGCGGACATGCAGGCCGGGACAAAACTCTATCGCCTGAAGAGCGAATAGGCGGCCTTGACATGCCCGCGCAAAAGTACTATCATGGCCTTATGATACGCGGGATGGAATACTATCGCGACCTTATCGGGCGGCTTGGGCTGCCGGAGATGCCGCTTGCCAAGGTCGCGCTTGCCCTCGGGCGGGAGGCGGACAAGGCCGTCCGCCTTGAATTTCCCAAACTTGCGCGGCAGGCGGCGCGGTATGCGTACTATAAAAACCTGCAGCAGATTGTCGAAGCCGGGTTTTCCAAGGAGGAGGCTATGGCGCTTGCCGCGGGCCACATACCAGCGGGCATAGACCTTTACATGAAAGCGCCGGCGGAGTATGGCCTTGCCTTGGATTTCACGAGCGTTTTCCTTGTCCGGCGGCACCCGTTTAGAAGCATTCTCGACCGGCTGCTTCTGGAGCAGGTATTGCATTTCAACGCGGGAAAGGTGCCGTCGCGCGAGGCGGGGTTCGCCCTGCCCTCGGAGCTTTACATGCCGAACCCGAAGGGCCTTGTGTTCGCGCCGGCCCTGAAAGGCCTTGCGGGTGCGGGCGGAAACGCGGCCACAGACCGGATGAGCGAGATTGGCAGTACCATGTTCCTCAAATCCGACGGGAGGGTGTGATGGACAGTCTTTCGGCCGCGCTTCTCGAGCTTAAAAAACTTGGCGCAAGGTTCTATACCACCGCGGGGCGGGGCGGAATCGACTTTGCCAGCGCGATGCTCGGCAACGAGGGATTACCTCGGATACCGGAGGATTACATCCGCCTCTTGCTGCTTACGGATGGGATTGCCGGCGGGATGGTCGAAATTTACGGTGCGAAGGCCAAGTCGCGCGACGCGGACGCGAGCGTGCCGGCCGACCTTTTCCTTGGGAACAGGGCGTTTGCCGAGCCTGCGAACCCGCTACTTTCCGGGCGAATCGTGCTTGGCATGACAAGCTTGGACCTTATCGTATGGGACGAGGCGGCGCGGGCGTACCAGCTGCTTGAGAACGGGAGCTTCGCCGTCTTGCGCGCATTCGGCAATGTCGAGGAAATGCTTGGCTTTATCAAGGAATATCTATGAAAAAGCGTTCCGTGCTTATCGCCGGGCACCGCACAAGCCTTTCGCTTGAGGATGA
>JAISGI010000023.1 GCA_031263095.1 Rickettsiales bacterium
GTGCTGGCGCAGGAAAGTGCGGATACGCAGGACACGATGTCCGCCGCCGACTCTAACAAGAAAATCTACACGCAGAAGGACGCTGACGACAACATGGCCCTCTATCAGGAAACGCTCGAGCGCGACGCCCTCGTGACCGCGCTTGCCGACCTCGAGAACGACCTGTCCGACAAGCGCGAGGAGTTCAAGGGCACGATGTGGGAGATAAGCTTCATAAAAAGCGCTTTCATCGACATCCTTGAATCCGACGTGGCCAAGACGTACGAGGACGCCAAGAAAAAGTACAACCTCCTCGTCGGCGCCAAGAATCAGATGATGGCGGAAAAGGACGCCGCATACGCCGCGATGGTGAATGACAAAGACGCCGCGTTTGCCGCTATGGTGAGGGACAATGACGCTATTATAGCCCAGATGAATCTCGACCACGAGGCTACCGTCGCGCAAAAGGACGCTGCTCTCGCGGCTCAGCAGGCGGCGTTCGTCGCCAAGCAGGCCGAGCTCGACGCCGAGGTGGAAAAGGCCGCTAAGGCCGAGAAGGACGCCGCCGAGGCTCTGCGCATAGCGACTCTTAAAACCATGTACAAGAACTGCAAGGAGCGCAACTACGCCCTCACCGTGACCGAGGCTCTGAACTGCCTCGAAAATACTCCGGTCGAGGATTGGGGCGAGCCTGTAGCAAAGTACGAGGCCGATGGCGGCACCGGAACCTTGACCGCAGGAATATGGCGCTTGGACGGCTATTGCAACGATGGCGACTGGAACTCCCAGGTCGTCGCGGTGAACAAGGCGGTCGGATACTATACTACTGGCGACCAACGCTTCATCGACTACGCTTCGACCGAGTACAGGCCTGACAAGAGGGAGGACTATAGCTGCGGCAAAAATAAGAAGTGCCAACGTACTATCACCTACGGCAAAGAGCTTGAAAACGGCGGCTCGGGCGGTATAAAGGCCCTGACCCCGAACGTGGTCCCTGCGAAGATGAGTTATAAGGGCGACGGCAAGACCTGCGTGTCCGCCGTGTACAAGCTGAAATATTCCGCCGACGAATGAGGAGGTTGTCTGCTTGGTCTAAAACGTGCGCGAAGAGGGCGGGGCTCCTCTTGAACCGCTCTTTCGCCGCGTTCTATTTGTATCACCTTGCGATGCTCTGGTGGATGTTGGATCCATTCGACATCGTAAGCGTGGTGCCGGCGTTGAAGTATATGTCTCTCTTTTTCCTATGCGGGATGTTTGCTCTATTCGCCGGCTTGGCCGAGGCCTTGTCCAAACGGGCAAGGCCTTCGGACTTTTGGATTGCGTATCCGGTTGCGTTCACGGTTTTGTATTGGTTCAAGGGCTCGGTCTGGCCCGGCATTCCGTTCGGCGACGTTGCTACGCTCTGGAGCTGGTGCCTGCCGGTGCTCCAGATAGTTTCACTCGTCGGCATGTTCGGCCTGACGTTTCTGACTGTTTTCATGGCAAGCGCGCTCTGGCATAGGAAATGGATTCCGGCCGGACTGACTGCCGCGTTCGTGCTCTCGTTCGGCTTCGCAAGACTGGACAATTCCGACTTTGCGCTCGACTATAATATAAGGATGGTGAACACGGGCATAAAGGGGCAGGGGCATTACAATGACGCTTTCGCCAAACTCGCCGCATTCTCGCATGCGGCCGGCGCCGAAGATGTGGACTTGTTCGCCTGGCCCGAAACCGCTTTCGGGGTCGAGCTTGACGAAAATCCGGCGCTCGCCGCCGCGGTCGCAGGCGTAAATTCCGACGCAAGCTTTCTTGTGGTCGGGTTCAACCGGTTCGAGGGAGGGGGCGACGACTGGACTGTCCGCAACTCGCTCGGAGTTTTCACCGAGGGCGGCCTGGCCGAGGTGTATGACAAGGTGAACCTGGTTCCATTCGGCGAATACGTCCCGCGCTGGTTGCCGCTTGACGTGTTTATGGACAAGAGCAGGTTCTACACTCCCGGCGAAGCGCGCCCGTTGTTGGACTTGGGCGCCGCGCTCGCATATCCGACGATATGCTACGAGATAGTCTTCTCCGCCCTGCGCGTTCCCTCCGCGGCGGACTTCATATTGAACATCTCGAACGAGTCGTGGATTCCGCCCCGCGGCCGGGCCCAGCATTTCGACTTCGCGGTAATCAGGGCGATAGAGGAGGGCGTCCCCGTGGTGCGCTCCGTGAACGATGGAATCTCCGGCGTGATAAGTCCGTTCGGCCGTACACTGGCGGTTATGGGACGGGCGGGCGTCCTCGACGCTGCGCTGCCCGAAAGGTTGGCACGTACTCCATTCTCCTATACCGGCAATTGGCTGCTTGTCCCGGTTTTGCTTGCATGCTTTGCGGCGCTGATGATAAGGGCGCGGCGCGGACAAGCGAAATAAGTTGACTTTTCGACCTTGGTGTATATAATTTATTGACCACGGGAAGATGGCTGAGCGGTCAAAAGCAACAGACTGTAAATCTGTCGGTGTAATGCCTACGTAGGTTCGAATCCTGCTCTTCCCACCATATTATATTTTCGCCCCATCGGGGCGGAAAATAGAATATAATGAAAAATCAGATTCGAACCGGAAAGTAGGTTCGGAATCAAGCGAGAGGCGGACGCAAGTACGCCGGTAAGGCCGCAGGCCGAGCGAGCGCAGATGAACGCGCAGTCCCGGCATAGCGAAGCGGAGTCGGACGAAGCGGACAATCCTGCTCTTTATATAAGTGCTCTCTCCCTCGCGATTCTCTCCCCAAATCCCGCCCGCGCTTCCCTCGAACACTGCGTCGAAGAAATTCCTCTGCCCCAAGCTATAAATAAAAAAGCCTGCAAAGTCAATAACGTAGGGGGGGGGGGGATTTTAATTTTGAGCTTGAAAGAAATCGCTTGCAAAATAAAAATCTTCATGCAACGATAAAAGCAGGAAAAAGAGGGATATAAAAAAATGAAGAAAATTCTGGCTTCTCTTTTTGCGTGCGCGCTTGTGGGCGTGGCGGCGATAAGATACGCCGACGCCGCGCCGAACGAAAGGGAAAGGAAAGGCGCCGGCTCGAAACAGCCTGCGCGCGCTTCGGGCACGTCCAAACCATCGACCGGAGCCAAACAACCGGCTCGTGCCGCTTCAGGAGCCA
>JAISGI010000026.1 GCA_031263095.1 Rickettsiales bacterium
AGAGGAAGGGACACAGGCCAGATTCCTTGAGCTTGCAAAAATACCATTCACTTTATGCGATCAAGACATAATAAACATTGCCCTAGCCGGGAAAATAGGCGTGATGCCCAAGAATTTCCATCCCTCTCTGCCCAATGCGGACATACACACGCTTGTATATCACTATATAGGCAGGGAAAAGCCGTGGACCTCTTACGAGCCCAAATTCGCCGATATATGGTGGCGGTACGCAGGAAAAACTCCGTTTTATGCCGAGCTTTTAAGGAAAGCCTGGACTTCCGGATTCGTGCGGCTGGAGGAAAGCACGAATGCCTCTGCGATACATTCCCGTCTTGTCGCGCTTGAAAGAATCGTAGGGGAAATCAAGGACTCTATCCACTCCGGCCCGTCCCAAGACGCGTCCTGGCCGCGATGGATGGTCAGGTTTATCTGCTGCTTCGTGCCCGGTCGCAAAAACAGGCGCGATATAAGGGAAAAGTACGCGCGCAGATAGATTATTGTTGAAATGCCAAGCGGCTTGCTATAGAATTTTCCCATTAAAACAGGGTATCGGTTATGATAACAAGAATAAGTATATTGAAAATAGTCCTTTTGAGGAGAAAGAGGGCCAAGAATGGAAAGATATGGTATCTGCTTTTCGGGTTCCTGCCGATATTCGCCGTAAGGGTCAAGCCGCGCGCCGGACGCTTCTATCTGTTCGGCATATTGCCGATACTCAAGCTCTCGTACGGCAAGCCGCCCGCCGAAGCAGAGCAGGCCGTCCGGGACGACTATTACGAAATGCTCAAATCCGACATAGCGGACAAGCATGTCCTTCTAATAGAGGGGCAGGCGTACGCATGCCATGCGGAATTCCTGTACGGCTATGCCAAGTATTTCCTCGATATGGGCAGGAACGTCGACATAGTGCTTACGCCCGAGCATTTCGAGCGCAAGCCATTGAGCGGCTTCGACCTTGCCGGCGGCAGGGTGCGCGTATTCTCAATCGACCTCAAAACCCCTGCGGGGCGCGCCAACCTTGCCGGGCAGCTGGTCAACTATGAACTGGCCCTGCTCGCCACCTCGAACTATACGTTTGTGGACTTCGACTTTTTCTATCACGTCTATGCCGAGTCGATGAACAAGTCCAATTTCTATTTCATAAGCCATTCCTTTGACGAGTACAAGAAGAGCCTGTCCAATCCGGCTTGGAATGCGGCCAAGCGTGAATATTACAAAGAGCATGCGCTCTCTGCCATGCCGTTCGCGAAGGATATGAGGTTCCTCGCCTGTCTCGATACTTTCGCGGACGCAAGGCACGAGGAGCTGCGCCGGGACGGAATAACCCGCTTCATCTCCGTCGGCGGCATAACGAGGGTCAACAAGGATTACGACCTTTTGTTCGACGCGATACGCGCGCTTGCCGCGAAAGGGGTGCGCGGGTTCCGGGTCGACATAATGGGCGGAGGCCCTACATACCTGGACGAATTCGACACGCACGGCTGCGAACCTTATGTCAATTTCATGGCCAGGGTCAATTATCCGGAAATGTACCGTCGCATGCGGGACGCGGATTTCCTTCTTCCGCTGCTTTCCGAGGACAAGCAGAAGGAGTATCTGGACGACAGACCTACCGGCAGCTACAACCTCTCGATGATGTTCCTGAAGCCGATGGTAATGAACAAGACGTTCGCGAAAGAGTACGGCATTTCCGGCGGCGCCTGTGTCGGGTATGATGGAACTGGCCTTGCGGCGGCTATGGAATCCGCCTGCAAAATTTCCGAGTCGTCTTATGTCGGAATGGTCGGAGAGCTTGCAAAAACCAAGGCCGCGCATTATTCGCGCGGCTTGGACTCGACGAAACTCCTGCTTGAACGTAGGGGGGGGGCAAGGAGCGATTCACCGAAGTTCGTTCAAAGATTGACTAGGAAAAATCCTGCGGCGGCATGAATCGCGCCCGAATCTCGTCCTTTTTGGCGAGCCAGGCGGCTTTTAGCACGTCCGCGTTTTCGGCGCCGCGAGCCAAGGCTTCGTCATAGTCAAGTTTCAGCGGGTCGGACTCCCGCGTATAAGCGTCCCGCCGCTCCGCGCGAATCTCTCCCTCGACGAACTCCGCCGACTTCTCCGGCTCGTCTCCCTCAAGGTAATCGTGTCCGTCCCAAGCGCGCACGACCGTCCTGTCCGTCCTTAGCGTCAAGCCCAGAAGCGTGGCCATTTCCACGCTTTCCGTATAGCGGCCTATGGCGCCGCCCTCTATAATTTCATAGTACAAAGTCATTTCCTCCTCCTAGTTGCAATCCGCGGGTATGAACCATAAATACTTGTCCGAGCCGATGGACGATTCCGACCAGAAGCCAAAGAATCCTATGGACTGGCCGGCCTTTATCGCCGTGCAGAACCCTCCGACCGAGCTGCCGCGGACGTCCGCCACTCGGCCAAGGCCGTTATTGTTCGCGGCGCCGGTTCCATCTTGGTACAGGCAGATGCCGACGCCTCCCTGCGTCACGAATATCGAGCCGCAGAAGTATCCGTTTGCGGGAGCGGTCACCTTGGCGCCGACCGCCACGCCCGAATGATAGCCAATGGATGTCGAAGTGGGGAAGGAAAGCCTTGCTATCCCCGTCTTGAGAGTGCTGTCGAAATCGGCAATTGCGTGCTTGTGGTCGGCACGGGCAAGCTTGATTCCGCCAAGCGTCGTTTCGTCGTGCACGCGGATTGTTTTAAGGTCTTTGTCGTAGGTAATTTCGCCCTCGAGGCCGGTGAATCCCTCGAATTCCTGCGCCGTGCCGCGGCGCAGCTGTACTGCTTTCGCTGTCATTTCTACTCCTTATTTTCAGGACGCTTCTTATAGCACAAAAGAAGAACAAAGTCAAGCGTTATTTTGGTATTGCGGGCGGATACTATCTGCCGCCCGAACCTGCGTGGGCTTTTCCAAGTTTTACGATGTCCGAAACCGGATGATTCTTCGAACCGTGGCCTTTTATCGCCTCTATTCCATGAGCGAACTTCGCATTATTTTTCGCCATGCCGGCTTCAACCCGGTCAATCACTTCTTTGCCGGGCCCGCCGTGAAAACCAAGCAGATCGTCCTTCCAATCCTTGCCGAGGCGTTTCGCCAAGTCCGTCCAATAGGACACCCGCTTGTCCATCGAAGCGGTCTTTCCCGCATAATCGTTATAGGTGTAATGGAGCAAGTCTTTCGACTGAGGCAGGGTCTTGTGCCTTATGCTTGCGGCGACATATTCCTTTTCCTTGCGTATCAGTTTCGTCTCGATTTTCGCAAATTCAACATTTGCACGCTCGTACGATTCGACACTCGTGTTCTTCTCGGCGGAAAGGTTCTGGATTTGCTGAACGGTTTCCTTGGACGGCCTTTTCCTGAAGAGCTTCTTTTTTTCTGCGTCATTTCTTATGTCACTTGCCAAAGCCGCGAGCTTTGTAGACGCTCTATTTTCACGAAGCCATAAATTGCCCAATTCCGAATGGGCAAGTTCGTCATGCGCGGCCCTCAGCACGCGGATTTCCTCCTCAAGCTGCAACAGCTCGGCCGGCCTTGGTTTTTTGGATTCAAGCGTCGAAGACGGTTCAGGCAACATAAATTTATTTGGCATGTCAATCCTCCACTAATAATATTTTCAATTATATCATGATTGCCATGCGGGCACAAGAGCAAATTCCACATGCGAAGCGGAGCGCCCTAGCCTATCAGCTCCATCTGGGTATTATAGATGTCGATGTAGGCGCTTGCGGCGGCGGGCCAGCCGAAGTCCTGCTCCATGGCCTGGCGGCACAGGCGGTTCCATGTAGTACGGTCGCCGCGGTACACGTTCAAAATCCGATTTATGCCGTAGATGAAATCCTCGAGCGAGTAGTTGTCGAACAGGAAGCCGGTGGCGGTTCCCCTGACCTCGGTATTCTGGAAGTTGGCGTCGATAATCGTATCGGAAAGTCCGCCGGTGCGGCGCGCGAACGGGAGGGTTCCGTACTTCATCGCGAACATCTGGGTCAGGCCGCAGGGCTCGAACCTTGCGGGGTTGATGAGCACATCGCTTCCTGCGACAAGCAGGTGGCTTTTATCCTCGTCGAAGTCGGCCACGGCGAACTGGTCGGGGTACTGTGCCGCGATATTGCGGAGGCGGGGCAAATATCCGCCCTGGTCGGCGCCCATTATCACAAGCTGGATATTGTTCATCATAAGCGCGGGGATAGAGTCAATCACTATGTCAACGCCCTTCTGCTCGGTAAGTCTTGATAGCATGCTCATCAGCGGAACCTTTGGATTGCGGGCGAGGCCGAGGCTTGACTGCAATGCATCCTTGCATACGCGTTTGCCCTCCATTTTCGATTTCGAATAGTTGCGGGGGACAAGCCTGTCCGTTTCGGGATTCCACAGGCTATAATCGCAGCCGTTCAGGATTCCGGTCAAGCGGGCGTGTTTCTTGACCAAATCGTTTTCGAGGCCGCAGCCGAACTCGGGCGTCTGTATCTCCAGCGCATAGGTCGGGCTTACGGTCGTGATTTTGTCGGCGAATGATATACCTCCTTTAAGAAAACTCACCTGCCGGTAAAACTCGAGTCCGTCGTTGTTGAAGAAATAGTTCGGGAGCTCGAGGCTGTCGTAGGCCGAGAACGGGTAGAGTCCCTGGAACGCGAGGTTATGTATGGTCAGGACGCTGCCGGCTTTGACATGCGGGTTCTTGCGCCTTGCAACCTCGAGGTATGCGGGGGCGAGTGCAGTCATCCAGTCGTTGGCGTGGATTATATCCGGGTTGAAGCCGTCTATACTATCCTCGGCGAACTTGGCGGCGGCCCAGGACAGTGCGGCGTATCTTATATGATTATCACCCCAAGGGTTGCCAGCGGCGTCGGAGTACGGGTTGCCTGCGCGGGTGAACAGCTCGGGTGCGTCAAGGAGATAGAACTTGAGCGGGTTGCCTTTTATCGCCCCTTTCATCACCGTCATTTTGCGCGAGTGGAAGCGCGGGCCGAAGTCGTGCACCTGCGTCAGATTGTCGAACGCGGCCACGACGTCCGGGAATGCGGGAATCAGAATCCTTATATCTATGCCGGCCTTTTTCAGAGCGAGCGGGAGCCAAGCGCTTACGTCCCCGAGGCCGCCGGTTTTGTTGAGCGGGAAAATTTCGGACGTGGCGAACAGTGCCCTCACTTTTTCTCCCCAAGCATATAGTCGTAGATATTGCCGATTTTGGCGGGCAGGTTCGCGCGGGAGAAGTTCAGGCGGACGGCCGCGGACAGGCGCCTTGAGAGTTCGAACCTCTCGTCCTTGGAAATATCCATGGCCCAAGACAGAGCCTCGGCAAGAGAATCGGGGCTTTTCGGGTCGAACAGGCGCGAGGCAGCGGGGTCGAGCGCGTATTCCGGCGCGGAGCCGACGCCCGCCGCTATTACCGGGCGGCCCAAGGACTGTGCCTCCAATAGGCGCACATGCGCGGCCTCGGGCTCGGCGCTTGTAGAAACATACACGTCGCTTAGCATCAAGAGCGCGGGTAGGTCGTGGATTTCGCCCGCTATGTGAATCAGATTGTCAATCCCCAAACGCGCGGCCTGGCGTTCGAGCTCGGTCTTGACGGACTTCTTACACTCGCCAACGATAAGCACGCGGAGGCGGGCGCGTTTGTTCTCGGGCAGCCTTGCGACCGCTTGGAGCAGTGTCTGGTGTTCGCGGGCGCGGGAAATGTGCGAGAGGGTCGCCGCTATGAAGTGGTCTTCGGGTATCCTCATCGAGCTTGCGACGCTTATTATCCTTTCGGCGCTTACGCCCATTTCGTTGAAGACGCCCGTGTCAATCCACTGGGGCACTATGATTATCTTTTCGGGCGCGACCTTGAACGTCGATTGGACGTAGGCGGCCATGTATTCGGACGGGACAATCGTGAACTCGCCAAGCGTCATGTATTTGGCGCGGCCGAACAGGCGGTTCAGGAACGTCTGTTTGTAAATCCGCATGAAAGACGCGATGTAGGGAACCCTGGCCGCCCTGCCCGCCTTGAATGCAAGCTTGGCCGAGGCTGGGGTGAAAGCGTGGATGAGCCTTATATCCTTGGCCGCGATTATTTCCGTCAGGCGTTTGACATTGGCGCGCTCGACGAACCAATCGCTCGAGTTCACGGGCATAAGGACATGCTCTATCCCCTGCTTTTTAAGCTCCTTGACCATCTTGCCGCCGGCGGAGACGACGGTCATGCCGAACCCGCGCGAGGCAAGGATTACGGCCGCGTCTATCACCGATTTGTCGATTACCCCGCTTGCGAGCGAAGACGCAACCATCAGAATATTCTTGTCCACTTGCACCTCTTCCAAAAGCAGGGAAATAATACAACGACGCCGGGCTCTTGTCAACACAATCAAAGAGGAATAGCGACCTTTATCCATGTGAACAGGACGCTGCCCTCGTTATGCCAGCCGGGGACGTAGGCCTGCTGTATGCTTACGGCCTTGTATCCGAACTCCCACATCGGAAGCGGAAGGGGGATGGGCCAATAGTTGTAATCGTATCTTATCTGTATGGTCAGGACGCCGCCCGCGCCCACGAACCAGCCGCCTGGCGAGCGCCACTGTTTCAGGAGCGAGTAGGCCAGTATCCCCTGCCAGTCCCAATGCGAATCGCGGAATGCCTGGGCGAACAGGGTCGAGCTTAGGCCGCCCTCGATACGCGACACTCCGATACCAATGCCGCCGGGGTTCTCGTTATACAAATGCCAATAGCTTTCGTCGTACATGAAGCGATTATGCCAGGTATGCACGGGGAAAGTCAGGTCGAGCGAGGTCGGGCTCTCCCAAGTCTCGCCTGGCTTTTTCAGCCACATGTCCCAAAAGCCGTCGTAGGCGCGGGCGGGCGAGGCGAGGATGACGGCGGCAAAAAGCGCTATGGCGGGCAGGAGTTTTTTCATTTTATTTTTACCTTGCGAAATGGTATAATATCTTCAAAACCGGTTGTCAAGGAAATGAAGTTCTTAGTTGCCGCATTGTTGCTTTTCGCCGCGCCCCTGAGGGCGGAGATTGCGGATACCTCGGCGCAGTTCGTGGGTGCGGAGTATTTAATCGACCCGCTTGGCGAGGGAGTGGGGTACGACAGCGACCCGCTTGTACGTTTCGACGCATTCGACTGTTTAACCTTTGTCGAGACGGTGCTGGCGCTTGAAAACGGTGTGAACCTGAACGACATACGGTACAAGGACGGGCGGGTGGATTTTGTGGCCAGGCACCATTTCCTTGCGGCCGACTGGGTGCCGAACAACCGGCGAATCGTGCGCGACGCGACGCGGACGCTTGGCCTGCCGTTCACGTTGCAATACACGACCATAGACAGGGCGGCGTGGTTTCGGAAGGTTCATGGGATTTCGGTCGATGCCTCGCCCGTGGTGGTCGAGAGCGTGTTCATTCCGAAGGTCGACATCAAGGCCTATCGCGGGCGTATCGTCTCTCTTGTCTGGCGGCCTATGGTGGTTGCGTTCGTGACTTCGGATATGGATTTGCGCGAGAAAGTCGGCACCGACCTTGTCTATTCGCACATCGGGTTTTTGATTCCGGCCAAGGGAACTTTGCTTCTTCGTCATGCCTCCTCGACGGCGAAGAAAGTGGTGGACGTGGACTTTTTCAAATACGTGGAGGGGCGCACGAGCATCAAAGGTGTTTCTATCCTAGAACCTATAAGTGGCCAATAGCTCGACCCGGTGGCGGTCGAATTCGTACATGGGCACGTTGCTGCGGCGGTCGAGGTAGCTATAGCGCAGGCTTGGGAACAGGCCCTCGAAGTTCAACTTGTTGCTTATCAGCGCGATGTAGTAATTATACGTATTGTCGCGGCGGGTCAGCGGGCAATAAAACACCAAGCTGCTGTGCCTTATGCAATCGTAAAAATCCTCGTCCGACATGGACACGGTATCGACAATGGGATAGTCGTGCTTGGCGTCGTATCTTGCGCTGGTGGTCGAGAACCCTATGTCAAGCGCGAAGCCGAGCGGGAACTCGTTGAAATAATTCAGGCCGTAGGTATAGCTGTGGCTGCTGTTGTAATCCTTGGCGAGAGTTTCGACGCCGAGGCCGAGCTCGAACCCGACGAAGCTTTTCTGCGAGAGCAAATACCGCGGGTTCATGTACCAACTGAACGTGTTGCCGCGATAGTACTCCTCTATGCCTTCATCGTCGTAGCTTGTGCGGGCGAACTGGACGCCGGTGCTTAAATACGCCCTGCTCTTCAAGTCCCAGCTTGTATCCAAGCGTGCGCCCATGTTTTTGTTATATCCCTCGCCGTAGAGCCAGCGGCGGTAGAACAGCGGCTGGAAGCTTACCTCGCCCATGCCGAACACGTATCTTGGGCCGGTGGCGGCGTAGAGCATATAGTCGTCGTACCGGCCGCCCTTGTAGTCGGTCAGGTATGCGCCCAAGGTGCTGCGCCAGCCGAAGTCCCTGGTGAACCTTGCGTAGTGGTTGAACGTCGTGTTGAGCTTGAGCCCTACGCCCGAATCCTTGGCCGGGCACTGCATGGTGCCGAAGATGGTCAGGATACAATCCACGTCGTCGCCGGCGGCGTTGTTCCTGTTCGTGTCGGGCGCTATGCCGAACGCGGACGAGACGCTCCAGCTTTTGTTGCGGCGGATTTCCTCGAGGAATTTGTCAACGTTTTCGACCACCTCGGGCGGGAGGGTGCTGTCGCCCTTGACCAGTCTGAACTGGAACGCGGCCTCGTCGAAATTCCTGTCGAGGAAGTAGGCGCGGGCAAGCTCGAGCCTTACCCTCGTCAGGTCGGGGTTCGAGCCCAAAACGGCCAGGAAGAACCGTATCGCGTACTCGTAATCCTTCTCGACCATGAATATCATGCCGAGTTCGAACAGGGCCTCGCTCCTTATATCCTTGTCCTCGGATTTGGCGAGGCGGGTGAAGAGCGGACGCGCCTGGTCGAGGTTGCCCTCCTTTAGGAGCGAGCCGGCGAGAGCGAGTCCCTGCGCCTCGGTAATCTCCATTTCCGGGTTCTTTTCGTCGTTGGTTCGGATAGTAATCTTTTCCGCCGCGCGGAGCGGAAGTACCAGCATAACAAACGCTATGGCGACAAGGCGGAAAATCACTCTTTCATCCTCCTCATTTCCACAGTCAGGAACGCGACGGCGAGCGCGAAGCCCAGAACGTCGCCCAAGACAAGCGCCCAGAGCACTCCGTCAAGGCCGTATATTCCCGGCAGCACCAGAAGCAATGGCAGCAAGAATACCAACTGTCGGCTTATGCTTAGCGTTATCGAGCGCGCGACCTTGCCTGTGGATAACAGGAACGCGCCGGCGGTATAGATTGCGCCGATAAGGGGCAAAATCGCGGCGTCAATCCTTAGCATGTGCACCGCGGTTTCGTGCAATGCAGGTGCGGCATGCGCGTCGGCGAAAACTCCCACAATCTTGTGCGGGGCAAGCTGGGCCACGCTCCAGCAGAGCGTTATCCACGAGGTTGTCGCAACAAGGGCGAGGAGGACGACGCGGCGCACTCTGTCGTACTGTTTCGCTCCGAAATTGTACCCTGAAATCGGCTGCATTCCCTGGGTAATCCCAAGCGCCGGCAGGGCGCAGCACAGCACCACGGAGTTGACTATGGCGAATGCGGAAATCTCCATATCTCCGCCGTGGCCGAGAATCATGGTGTTCATGACATAGCCGTTTATCACGAACGCTATATGCAGTATAAACGGCGAGATTCCATACTTGGCCACGTTTGCAATTATGCCGAAATCGGGCCTTAGGTATTCGCGGCGCAGGCGGATGGGCACGCCCGGTCTTAGGAAATGCGACATGACGAGGGCGCAGGTGGCAATCATGCTTATCATCGTGGCGAGGCCGGCGCCCGCAGCGCCCCAGCCGAACTTGGACATGAAAAGCCAGTCGAGGACTCCGTTCAAGACTGCGCCGATGACAGTATTGGACATGGCGCGGAACGGATGGCCGCTACTGCGTATAAAATTATTCATCCCGTATCCTATAATATTGAACGGGGCGCCGATTACTATCAGCTTCATATAGTCCATGGCGTATGGCATGACGCGTTCGCTTGCGCCCAAGGCCTTGAGTATCTGCGGCAAAAATGCGAGCGCGATTGTGGCGTATGCGGCGCCAAGGAAAATCTGGAGCAAGAACGTATTGCACAGCACGCGTTCGGCGTCCTGGTTCCTCTTTTGCCCAAGCCTTATGGAGAACAGGGCGTTGCCGCCGATGCCGGTCATTACTTCTATCGCTATGGCTATCATGAACAGAGGGGTCGAAACGGCAAGGCCGGCCATGCCCTCCATCTCGACGTACTGCGAAAAAAAGTACCGGTCGGTCATGTTGTAAATCATGCCGACCAGAACGGCGAAGACGGCGGGGACGCTGAACCGCCAGAGCAGGCCGCCGACCGGCGCGGTGCCGAGGGTTTTTGTATCCTTTTCCGTCCTTATCGCCGCAGTCATTTTATTTCAATCCAAAGCGGAGCGTGGTCGGAGGCGTGCGGGCGGGCGCGGGGCGACTTGTCAACGCCTGCGTCCTCAAGCTTCACATTCTTGTTCGTCAGGAAATAGTCAAGCACAAGGCCGTTGTCCTTGGCCAGGGTATTTCCCCTATAATCGAAGTAGGTATATTCCACCTTGTCGGGGTTGAGCGTCGCGTAGGCGTCGGCGAGGCCCTTGTCAACCGCCTCGTAAAACAGGGTGCGAGGTTCGGGCTGCATGACGGCCGAATCCTTGAAAAGCTTGGGGTTATAGGCGTAGGCGTCGGTCTTTATGACATTGAAATCGCCGCCTATAACCACTTCTTCGTCAAGCCTCGCGAGGTGGGCGGCGTGCTCGTTGAACCTGCGCATCCACTCAAGCTTGTAGCTGAACTTTTCGGTTCCAACCGGGTCGCCGTTGGGGGCGTAGAGGTTCGCGACGCGCAGGCGGCCGCCTATCAAAGCCTCGATATACCTTGCCTGCGGGTCTTCCTTGAACGTGGGCAGGCCGGTTTCCACATCCTCTATCGAATCGCGCGCGAGTATCGCCACGCCGTTATAGGATTTCTGCCCATAGGCGGCCGAATTATAACCTGCCTCGTCGAAGAGCATTTTCGGGAATGCGTCGGTCTCGCACTTTATTTCCTGAAGCAGGGCGACGTCGGGGCGGAACGCGCGCAGCCACTCGAGGATATTCTCGATATGCGCCCTTACGGAGTTGACATTGAACGTGGCGATGAGCATTCAGGCTGCCTCGTCGGGGCCGGGCTCGTGCGGTTTCTTGAAAAAATCGCTCAAGGGGATGATATTGCTGTCGTTATCCTTCAGCGTCAGTTCCGGCTCGTCGTCGGGGACTGAAACGAGGGTATCCTGCGGCGTGAAAGTCAGGCTGAAATTCACGCTCGGGTCGGTGAAAGCCATAAGGGAATGGAACGGGATAATTATATGGTACATGTGATTATTGAACGAGAGGGAGACCCCGAATTCGTGGTCGGAGACGCTTAGATTACTAAACTCGTGCTGCAAAATTATGGTAAGCGCGTCGGGGTATTGGCGGCGCAGAAAATCGGGTATCACCACTCCGCGGGCCGAGGTTTTGAGAGTGATATAGAAATAATGCTCGCCGAACAGGCCGGCGTTGGCGACCTGTTTCAGGCATGTCTTGACCACGCCTAGCAAGGCTTGGTCGAGCATGCGCGCATAATCGAGGTAATCTTCCTTCATGCCCTCATTATATCCTTGAGAAAACAAAATGCAAGGCTTATAATGCCCTGTCATGGAAGAAAAACAACTTCGGGCGGAGTCGCGCGCGGCAAGGGTTGCCGCGGTGCAATTCATCTATTCCGCTACGTTTTCGGGAGCGCCGGTTTCGGCGAGCTCGGTGCGCGTTTTCATGGGAAGCGAGTTCATGAAAGAGGCCATGCCCGCTATGGATGTTCCTCTTTTCTCCTATCTTGCGCGCGGGGTGGTGAAGAATTTTTCCGCTATCGACGCGGCCGTCGGAGCGCTTCTTGCCAAGGGCGGGACCGACCTTATGACCATGGCCCTGCTGCGCGCGGGCGCGTTCGAGATTCTATATCGGGCGAATGTCCCGGCCTCGGTCGTCGCGGCCGAGTACACCAACATCGCGGCGGGGTTCGTGTCGCAAAAAAGGGTTTCTGTAGTGAATGCCGTGCTGTCGCGACTCAATCGAAAAGCTGCGCTCGTCTAGCGGTTCCGCTATTTTTCGATTGGGAAAGACGGTGGCTATCTAGTATAAGCGGAAGTAAAACTTTTACGAATTTTATAGTCGTTTTCTCTTTGTATTACTGTTCTGTTCAGATTATTATATAACTTTAGCGTATTTTTATACGGTAATCCCATATGTATAATGCTATTAAAAACATTATTGTAGATTTTTCTCGATATTATAATTTCGTTCATAATATTCTCCATTTAACAAACTATAATATAGACAAAAAATATAATAAGTCAAGAAAAATATCTTCTAAAATTTATACTTGTTCCTTGTTATTCAATCCGCGGAACGTTTAAGCAATTTTTCCAGCACATCGCGCCTTGCGTAGGCGGATTTCAAGCTTGCGCGGCGCTCGGCCACTATCTCGGATTTGGCGCGGCTTGTGAACACAGTGTCGGCAAGCTGGCGCTCGAGCGACACAATTCGCCCCTTGACCTGGGTCAGTTCCGCCTTGTTTTTCGCCTCGTCCTCGAGCGCGAGTTTGTCGGCCTGTTTGGTCTGCCACCACGTCTCGATTTCCTCGGGCGAGCACTTCAACTTGACGGGTTCGGCGAACTTTTCGCGCATGAATTTCACCGCGTCGCCGAAGCCCATTCTTGCCCAAAGCTCGGCCGTGATAAACGGTACGACGGGCTGGAGCATCCTTAAAATCCCCTTCATGGCTACCTCGGCGGCGGCTATGGTTGCCGGTGTCATTTCCCGTTTGGCAAGCTCGATGAACGAGGAGCAAAAATCGTCCCAAACGAAGTGATAAATATTGTTCGCGTATTCGTCGTAGCGGTAGTCCTCCATCGCCCTGTCGGCGTTCGCTATGGCGGCGTTCATGCGGTTCAAAACCCAGTCGGCGAGCGGGGTTGAATCCTCGGGTCGGAACCTTGGTGCGGCGGAGATGCCGTTCCTTATCCAGAACTCGGCCGCGTTCATCAGCTTGGTTATGAACTTGTGCGAAGCCTCTACATTCTGGTGTCCGAAGGGGTTGGTGCGGTTCTGGTTCGCGGCGGCGCAGACGGCAAATCTTACCGCGTCGATGCCGTACTGGTCTATAATAGTAATCGGGTCTATCACATTGCCTTTGGTCTTGCTCATTTTAAGACCTTTTTCGTCGGTCACAAGGCCGTGGAGCACGACTTTATCGAACGGCAATTTATCCGTGAAGTACAGGCCGAACATGACCATTCTTGCGACCCAGAAAAAGATAATATCGAAGCCCGTGATGATGACCGAATTGGGGTAATAGGCGCGGAAATCCTTGGCATAGACGTCGGGCCAGCCAAGCGTTGCCATGGGCCAGAGGCCGCTTGAGAACCAAGTGTCCAAGACGTCGTCGTCGCGGACGAGCCCCTCGGGTGGGGTGGTGCCGACGTAGGCGAGGTTGCCCTTTTCATCGTAGTATGCGGGTATGCGGTGGCCCCACCAAAGCTGGCGCGAGATGCACCATGGCTGGACGTTTTCGAGCCAGGAATACCATGTGTTTTTCCATAGGTCGGGGATGAATTTAAGCTCGCTCGTGCGGGCCTTTTCGACCGCGATTTCGGCGAGTTTTTTAACGTCGCAGTACCATTGCGAAGTGAGCCTTGGCTCCAGCACCGCACCGCCGCGCTCGGCGTGCGGGACGTTGTGAAGGCAGGGCTCGGACTTTACCAAATGCCCGGTTTCCCGCAGTTTGTCGACCATAAGCTCGCGCGCCTCGAACCTGTCTTTGCCGGCCAGCGACCGTATGAAGTCGTTCGGGTTTTCTATTTCCGATATGTCGATTTTCGCGTCGGGAGTGAAGATATTTATCGGCTTTATGTTATGTCTTTTTCCAACCTCGAAGTCATTAAAATCGTG
>JAISGI010000007.1 GCA_031263095.1 Rickettsiales bacterium
CGCAGAGTGCGCATGGTGTCAAAGACGCCCGGATAGAACTCGCGTCCGTCCCATAATACGCCCGACGCATCGAAAAGGAATGCGTCGAACTTGTCGGCAATCGACATAAGGTTTGGGTGTATTTGCATGGATATTACTTTCATTTGCTAAGCTCGCGAGTGCGCCGAACCGACTCTTCCCGCCCGATAATTTCCATCGCCTCGGCAAGCGGA
Source organism: Rickettsiales bacterium (assembly GCA_031263095.1). Lineage (GTDB taxonomy): Bacteria > Pseudomonadota > Alphaproteobacteria > Rs-D84 > CACZYB01 > WQWV01. Next base: position 213 of record JAISGI010000007.1, read on the forward strand.
GGCGACACCGAAGCTCCGGCGATAGCCGCGCGCATTGCCGCCGCGAACTCGCCTATTTTCATGCCGAACGCATCGGATTTCGATTTGAAATAATCGTTTATGACCGAGGCATTCCAGTCGGGCAAAGCACGCAAATCGCCCGCAACCTCGCCATAATGCGAAAAGCCAGAGGCCGCGCGCAAGGCTTTCTCGTCCATCTCGCCACGCGCCCATGAATCGACAAGATATACCCGCGCCATCGCCGCCATCTCGAGCAAAGTTTTCGCCCGCTCTTTCATGAACGGCACGCCTCGCGCGACCCGCACCCTGTCCGCCTCGGAAAGTTCTCCCATAAAGGGCATAAGCAGCTCGCTCAAACGCGCATCCGACGCCGACCGGATATATATGGCATTGAGCTCGAGCAACTTCTTCCCGTCGAACTTCGCCGGAGCTTTAAGCGCGTCCTCGAGCCGCCATAGCGCAAGCATTTCCTTGCGCGAGAATATTTCCTTGTCCCCGTGCGCCCAGCCAAGCCTAATCAAAAAGTTGAGCAAAGCCTCCGGCAAATACCCGGCGTCGCGATATTCGGCCGTAGTCGCGCCGCCATGCCGCTTGCTCATCTTCGAGCCGTCCATGGCCAGAATCAAGGGAATGTGCGCGAACGCGGGCGCCTCCCACCCCATTGCGCGGTAAATCTGGATTTGCTTCGGAGTGTTGTTGATATGATCCGCACCGCGGATTACATGGGTTATCTCCATGTCATGGTCGTCGACCACCACGGAAAGGTTATAGGTCGGCGTCCCGTCGCTGCGCAGGATTACAAGATCCTCGAGCGTCTCGTTCGCGATAGTTATGTCACCCTGGATAATGTCGTGCACTACAGTAGTGCCACTCTCGGGCATACACAGTCGCAACGCCGGCACCACTCCCTCCGGCTTTGGATAAGCCGGGTCGCGATAGGGCGAACGCACGGGTTTGCCTGTCTTCCTCGACTCCTCGCGCAATGCCTCGGTCTCTGCCGGGCTCAAATAGCACTCGTACGCCGCGCCTTGCGCCAAAAGCTCCCGCGCCACCTCCGCATGCCGCGCCCCGCGCGCGAATTGCGAGGGGACAAGCTCGTCCCACTCAAGGCCGAGCCAGCGAAGCTCGTTGTATATGACCTCGACCGCCTCGGGGAAATAGCGCCCCTCGGAACGGTCGGTGTCCTCAATGCGAAGCGCGAACCTGCCGCCGTGTTGCCGCGCATAAAGCCAGTTGTAAAGCGCGATTTTCGCGGTTCCGATATGCATGAATCCAGTGGGCGACGGCGCAAGTCTGGTAATAACGGGCATAATTGCTCCTTTTTTAAGCAATTTATATTTTTTTTTGTCGTTTTTCAATTATTTTGTTGTTTGAGGGGCAAAATTATGGTATAATGGGGGCAAGGAAAAAGAGGAGAATCTCTATGAAAAGGTTGATTTTACTGGCTTCTTTGCTGGCGATAGGGGGTCGCACGGTTCAGGCGCACGGCCTTTACCTTGGCGCCGGCTATGGCGTCGCTGGCACTCCCAGCATGAAGCTGTATAGGGGGGCGTGTCCGGCGAACTACGTCGGCTGGAACTATGGCCCCGGCGAGGATGACTGCTATTACGACCCAGCGCAGGATCTAGGCTTCGACGAAATTTACGGTGACGTTGACGGCGGCGGAACTTGGCCTACTTACGTAGAGGGCGATTGGGTTTATGACAACGACTATCCCGACGACGGCCCTATTGCGTGGTACCCCGGCGACGCCGAGACGAACATCCTGCACCCGACCGGCACATCGAGCTTTTCTTTGGCCGTAGGTTGGGATTTCCCGAAAAGTCCATTCCGCGTCGAGCTCGAGTACTACAAGACGTCGTTCAAGTCCGAATCATGGGACTTGGAGATAACCAGCGACGAAAATACGTATTTCTATCCGGACGCACCTAATATCGGAAGCTCGGTCGTCGAGGCGAACTACACCTCGACCATGCTCAACGTCCTGTTCGAGATTCCCTTGCTCGATGATGTGGATCCCTACATCGGCTTCGGTATAGGGCAGGGCAAGCTCGACTTCAACAGCGGCTCCGGCGGCTCAAACAACCTGATGGTTCACCAGTTGATAGCGGGTATCGAATACCGCTTCCCCGACACGCCTTATATAGTGGGCGTCGAGTATAGGAAAATAGATTTGCCCTCCATCGCAGAAAGGGATAACAAGGAAATGCCATGGTACGGCCTTGACTGGGACGACGCCGAGGGTTTCTTCCCGACGATGGACTCTTGGGTCTATATGGACTACAGCCACAGCCAGGTCATGGTCAAAGTCCGCTACGATTTCATCTCGAACGATTATTAGTAAAGAGTGCGAGGTAATGGTGGAAAACCCCTCTTCGGAGGGTTTTTCCATATATATTGTTTGTGGAAAAACTCTGAAACCAGTACAAACAGGTTGCATTTTGCAAGCTTATGTAGTAAAAACGACCCGTGCCGCTTTAGCTCAGTGGTAGAGCAGTCGCTTCGTAAGCGAAAGGTCGTGGGTTCAAATCCAACAAGCGGCACCAGTTTTTTGCGGTATCGCCCGTAAAGAACCAGAGGGCAAAGATGGGGGCTTCTATGGCAAAAGGCATAATATACATAATGACCACCGCCGTTTCCGGCTTGGTTAAAATCGGTCAGACGGGAAGCAAGAATTTCCCGGAACGAATGAGATTCCTTGAGGCGAACGGCTATTCCAACGTCGCGGGATTGAAGAAATTCTTCGCGATTGAGCTGGAAGACTACGAGGCCAAGGAAAAACTCTTGCACGAAATATTCAGCAAACATCAAGTCGCATCAAGCGAATTGTTCGCGCTCGATACGGATTTGGTCAAACAGTTGCTGTTGTCGTTCGACGGCAAGGTAATATTCCCCGTCGCGACTAATAAGGAAAAAGATTTCGAGGAAATTACGAAAATCAGGCAGCAGGGCGCGCAATTCAGTTTCTATAAAAAAGGATTGAAAAACGGCGACAAAATAGTCTTTGCCAATGACGAGACAATTGTCGCCAAGGTAGTCGGAGAACGGGAAGTCGAATATGGTGGACAGATATGGAAACTCTCCCCGCTGGTCTATAAAATCTTTGAGCAGAAAGGGCAATTAAACTCGAGCGGAGCGTATCAGGGCGCGAAGTATTTCAAGTTTAACGGTAAAAAGCTGACCGATTTGTCGGATAAATAAAGCCACTAAAATTCAATAATCTTATTCTTCGCCCGACCCCGCGCCGCCCGCGCCGACCATGCTGGGACGCGGCTTGGAGGGGTCGATATTCTTCAAGGTCCCGCGCAGGATTCCGCCGCGCTCGACGACCAGGCTGGCATAGTTTATCTTGCCCTTGACCTCGCCAGTGGAATAGACGTAAAGCACGCCGGTAACGGTCAGATTGCCGTCGAAAAGCCCGCTGATGTGCGCCTCCTCGACCTCGGCATTGCCGGAAAAGCTGCCCTCGTACACGATGTCGAGGTACTTCGAGCCGGTCAGGTTCGCCTCTAGCGTACCCTCGACCACAAGCGATTCGCACACGTCGATTGCGCCGGAAAGCTTGATGTTCTTGCCGACGATAAGCTGCTTGCCGTCGGTCTTGGGAAGGACGCTGTGGAGCTTCGACATAGACGAGGCGAACGCAGGCCGCCCCTTGGTCAGGTTGTCGAGAATCTCTTGCTTGTCTTTGCCTTCCATAAAAATGCTCCTAGTTTTATAGGAGCATATAATAGGTTTGACCCAAGGTCAAGATATTTCCTATTTTTAGTTGAGAGCCTTCACCGCGTCCTGGCACTCTTTCACCGCGTCTTTAAGCTCAGGCAAAAGCTTGCCAAGCCCGATTCCGCTCGAGACGGTGCCGGCGACTCCGCCGACGGTTCCTATGATGTTTATGCCCATCCCGCCGACAAGCTTGTCGTTGTTGACCGCACCGGAAAATGCGTTGTCCGGCTTCGCATGCGAAGCGATGTTGCCCGCAAGCGACGCTCCGCTTGCAAGGGTGCTGGCAATTCCCGCGCCAAGGTTCACACCCATGGATACACCGATTGCATCCACCTTTGCGGACACCGCATCGCACTTTGCTACCGCAGTATTGAACTTCTCCAAGTCAAGTGCTGCCTCGCTCGCCTCTCCGGCAAGGATTCCGCTTATGTCAAGGTTCAGGTACGCGTCTTGGGTGCTAAGACTGGTCGCCTCGTCGCGCGTGTCGCCGACAAGGTTTCCGAACCCGGCGCATGCGGGATCTTCTCCGGCGATAAAGCCAACGACCGGAACTTTGGTTATCATGTTCACCCTTATCGAATGTGCGTCCCCGACCACAAGCTCATAGCTGTCCAGGTTTTCGGGGTTGAGCGCGACCGCGGACGAGTGGGTCTCGTTGCAGCGTTGTCCAGTCCTAAGGATTCCGATGTGGCACTCGTTCGCGCCGATTTTATAGTTGAAAGCGTCGCCTATATAAATGTACATGTCGTTGCCCACAGCCGAGGTGTACTTGCGCAGAGCCTCCTTGTTGACAAGCTGGTTCAAGGGTATCTTCTGCTCCGGCTTCAGCTTTATGGTGTTTGCGTCTTTAAGCCAGATGTCCGCATGCATTTTCTTTGGGCTCATCGAATCGAACAAAGGACACGCGACCTCGCCGAACATGGTCTTCACATGGGCGGAACCCTTGTTCCACGAAACCGCTGCTTCCGCATCTTGTTTTTTAAGCGCACGCAGTTTGTCGCCAGTGTTCATTTCATTATAGCCGGAAATCCTGGTCGAATTTGCCCTGGCGCTCTGCGGCCTTGCCCTCTGGGCCTGCGCGCCGGTTGAAATGGCGGTGATTAAAGCTAAAAGGGAAAGGCTATACGACCCCCCCCCCGTGCGTATTTTGTTCATGGCGTTCTCCTTTCCATTGATCAAAAATAAATTATACCACAAAATACGGAAATATTAAAGCGAAAAAATTCCTTGGATTTTCTTCCCCTCATAAAAATGTTGATTATCCCGAATGTTATGCTAAAATAGTATGGTAGGAGTTTAACAAGGAGAGAAAAATGGTTTCCAAGAAAGAACACATTCAAACAGCGGCCTATTACATCTGGCTCAACCGCGGCTGCCCGGACGGTCAGGACGTTTCAATATGGGACGAGGCTGTCAAGCTCTACGAGCTTACGCACATGCCGATAATCGTGAAGAAGGCTGACCTGCCCGCAGCGAAAAAGCCCACCTCGGCGAAGAAAAAAACCGTCGCCAAGAAAAAGCCTACCGTGGCCAAGAAAGCTCCGGCGAAAAAGGCCGCCGCACCCAAAAAACCTGTAGTGGCTAAGAAGCCGGTTGTCGCCAAGGCTGCCAAGCCCGCCGCCGCGAAAAAGAAGCCCGTCAAAAAGGCTCATGCGAAAAAGAAGACTGCCGCCAAGAAAAAAACCGTCGCCGCAAAGAAACCGGCGATAGCCAAAAAGGTCGAGGCCAAGAAAATAGAGGCGCCCAGACATGAAACAGCCAAGATTATCCCTATGCCCTCCAAGGAGCTTGTCGCTCCCGCGGCCAAGGCCATAGCACCCGCGTCCAAGACCAAGATAAAGATAGTCGTCGGCGCCAAGCGCTAGGCTGAAAAAACGAAACCGAAAAAATCCCGCGGTCTCCGTGGGATTTTTTCACATATTACCATTTGAAATTCAGCAGGAAAGTTCTTGAATATTTCGCTCAACGATTGTAAGCTGAATTTCGAATGGGAGGCGAATGTTGCTGAAAATCTATAATACGCTGACGCGCGAAATCGAGGAATTTCATCCCGTCGAGAAAAATCTGGTACGCATGTATTCCTGCGGCCCGACGGTCTACCACTACGCACACATAGGCAATTTGAGGGCGTACATAAACGCCGACATCCTCAAACGCACGCTCGCCGCGGACGGCTATGACGTCCGGCATATTATAAACATCACCGACGTCGGCCATTTGACAAGCGACGAGGATACCGGCGAAGACAAAATGGAGAAGGGCTCGAGGCGCGAGGGAAAATCCGTCTGGGACATCGCCGCGCTGTACACCGAGGCCTTTATGCGCGACGTCGCGGCTCTGAACATAATCCCGCCCATGGAATATACAAAGGCTACCGATTTTATAAACGAACAAATCGCGCTTGTGGAAAAACTCGAGAAACTCGGCCTTACATACGAAATCCCCGGCGACGGAATCTATTACGACACATCGAAATTCCCCGACTATGGCAAGCTCGGCGGACAAAGGCTTGACGAGCTCAAGGAGGGCGCCCGCATAGGCATTACCGACGGTAAAAGGAACGCATCCGACTTCGCTCTGTGGAAATTCTCGCCCAAGGATGAACAGCGACAGATGGAGTGGGAAAGCCCCTGGGGCACCGGCTTTCCCGGCTGGCATATCGAATGCTCGGCAATGAGCATTGCGCGCCTAGGCGAGCATTTGGACATCCACACCGGCGGCGAAGACCATATCAAGGTGCACCATACGAACGAGATTGCCCAAAGCGAGCCTGCGCTCGGGCACAAGTGGTGCAATTACTGGGTGCACACGTATTTCCTGAACGATACCTCCGGCAAGATGAGCAAGTCCGCGGGCGGCTTCCTGACCCTGCCTGTGCTTATGGAAAAGGGCTTCGACCCGCTGGATTATAGGTACTTCTGTCTGACGGCAAGCTATCGGACGCAGCTTGCCTACAGCGATTCCGCACTCGCCTCCGCCCGCGCCGCGCGCCTTGGATTGGTGAATAAAATCGCCGCTCTCATGGAGGGACAGTCGCGCCCTGATCCGGTTATCGTGGCCGCTTGGCACGCTCGCTTGATGGCAAGCCTGAACGACGACCTGAACACCGCCGCCGCGCTTGCCGACCTCCACTCGCTTATGAAGGACGGCAATGTTGACGGCGCCTCGAAACTCGAGATAATAAAGTTCGCGGACGAGGTTTTAGGCCTGCGCTTCTTGGACGAGGCCGCCTCGATTCGCGCCAAGCGCGAGGTGCGGCCCGAGGGCGAGGTCTTACGGCTTGTGGAGGAGCGCGCAGCCGCCAAGGCAAGCAAGGATTTCACCCGCGCCGACGCGATTCGCAAAGAGCTCGAGGCCATGGGCTACGAACTCCTCGACGGCAAGGACGGGGTCAAGGTTTTAAGGAGGTTGGATTGAGGAAATTTCTACTCGCGCTGTTGCTGTTTTTCGCAACGACCGCAAAGGCGGAAATCTATATCGACGTTGACGCAGGCAACTTCGACCCGATAAGGGCGGCGGTCATGGACTTCAAGGGCGCCACGCCCGAGCTTGCCAAAATCGGCGCCGAGGTCGGCGAAATAATCTCAAGCAATCTCAAGCGCAGCGGCCTGTTCAAGCTTGTGCCCAAGAACGCCTATATCGAAAAAAGCCTCGGCTTGGACGACACGCCCGCGTTCCCGAATTGGAGCGTGATAAACACGCAGATACTTGCCTTTGGCGAGGTCAAACCCGCGGAAAAAAACAAGATAGCAATCGAGTTCCGCCTGTGGGACATCGTTGGCACGAACCAGCTAAAGGGCCAGATTTTCATCACGGAAAAAGGCAACGCTCGCCGCATCGCGCACATAATTTCCGACGTGATTTACAAGGAGATGACCGGCGACAACGGCTACTTCGACACGCGGATTCTCTACGTCTCCGAAACCGGCCCAAAAACCGACCGCACGAAACGGCTTGCGATAATGGACCAGGACGGCGCGAACCTGAAATACCTGACCAACGGCAAGATTGGCGTAACCACGCCCGCGTTCTCGCCCAACTCGCAGAAAATCGCCTACGTGACCTACCACGGTGCCGTGCCCAAGGTCTATATTTTCGACATAGAAACCGGCACGCACGACTTGGTCGGCGACTTCCCGGGCATGAGCTTCGCGCCAAGGTTTGCCCCCGACGGCAAACGCCTGATAATGAGCATCGCGACGAACGGCAACAGCGATATTTACGAGATGGACATCGCAACCAAAAAGCTCGACAAGCTCACGAACCATATAGCGATTGACACCGCGCCAAGCTACTCGCCCGACGGAAAGAAAATAGCGTTCATCTCCGACCGCTCCGGCACGCCGCAGCTATATACAATGAAGAAAAGCGGCGCGGGCGTCGAGCGTATAAGCTTCGGCGACGGTAGGTACGGCGACGTCGCCTGGAGCCCGCGCGGAGACTACCTCGCATTCGTGAAAATCAAGGGAAACAAATTTGCGATAGGAGTGATGTTCGAGGACGGCACCGGCGAACGCATAGTCGCCGACGGCTTCATGGTCGAAAGCCCGACCTGGAGCCCGAACGGCCGCAGGATAATATTCTACGAGCAACGCCCGCGCCCGGACGGCGACGACGACTTGATTCTGCACAGCGTCGACGTCACCGGCTATAACCACGAAGTCATAAGGACGCCGACCAAAGCCTCCGATCCCGCTTGGAGCCCGCTGCTCGAGTAGGTTTTATCTTTTTTTCAGACACTCGTACCTGTCTACTACTTGTCTTCCATTGCCATCGTGCATTGGAATTGTATAACTACGTATATCGCAACTCGTCCATCCAGCAGGAAGTGTTTGCCCAGCGTTGGGAAGCTTCACAAGAATCTGGCTATTTACTGGCATCCCTAATAGGGTCTTGCTGTTTAGTTCCTGTGTCGTAGTATAACTAGCCAACTCAGCTTTAGTCGCATATGAAGACAAGTTTTGTACCACCGGAATCTCTGTCTTCAAAGCATACCTCGACAAATCCTGTTGCGCCGGTACGGTCGGAATTTCGGACTTGAGCGCATATCTCGACAAATCAACATTGGCGGGTATTTCTGATTTCAAAGCATAGGCTGATAAATCCGGAGCTGCTGGAACCGTCGGAATCTCGGTTTTCAAAGCATATTGGGACAAGTCGGGCGTTGCGGCTGTAGCGGGTATTTCAGTTTTAAGGGCATAGCGGCTCAAATCGGCGCTCGCGGGAATCTCCGACTTGAGAGCATACGCGGACAAATCGGGAGCCGATGGGATATTCGCCCGTAAAGAATTTATCTGGGCTTTAAGCGATTCGATTTCCGCCTCGAGGTACGAAGCGTCGAACTTCTGCGCGGCAGGAGCAGGCGCCGCAACCGCAGAGGCTCTCGCCCGCCGAGCACTTGCAGCCCGAGCAACGCCCGCGGCCTGCGCTGCTTTCCCACCGCTTGCCGCACGCGCAGACTTTTTCTTCGGTGTCATAGCGCCCAATTCCGCACCCGCCAACAACAACGCCATTATTATAAGCTTTCTCATTCTATCCTCCTTTTATGGTTGGAGGTTGCACCTGTATCAGAACAGAACAGTATATTCTATATATTTTACTGCACTCCAACCTATAGATGGAGTACTCTGATAAGAGGGTGCAAACCTCATGGCAAACTTCTCTGCCACACCTTGTATGATAGTGGATTTTGCAGTCGTTGTAAAGAAAATCTTGCGCTCAACGCCAAGCGGCGCTAAAATAGTCCCATGTCCGACGAATATTCCGAGTATATTATAGAACGGCCGGTCGCGCCCAAGGCTGAACGGAACCCCTACGGCCCTGCGCCTATCGGCAACGCGCTCGCCGATACGGTTAAAAAGTTCGCACCCAAAAACGGCTTCGTCGGCGCGGACATCCTGCTAAGGTGGAACGAGATTTGCGGGCCCGAAATCGCCGCCATGGCAAGCCCGGTCAAGCTCTCCCGCGCCGCGCATACGCTATACATAAGGCTCGCCACCGCCGCTTTCGCAAGCGTAATCGAGTACCGCTTTCCGGCGATAATCGACCGCATAAACGCCTTCTTCGGCTACAAGGCGGTGGAAAGGATAAAAATTTCCGTCGCTTGAAGCCCAACTTGACAGCCATTAAACCATGCTATAAAATATACCAAATTATTTTATAAGGAGTAAAATTGAAGCCAAGAATTTTCCTGTCCGACAACGACGGAACCCTTACTGTTTCCAGGAAGCCCTGCGCGCCAGAAATCGAGCGGACGCTTATCGACTTCGCGGACAAGTTCCCGCTTGTCCTAGTGACCGGCAGCCCGTACGAGGATATGCTCGACCAGCACACTGCCGAATTCCTGAACCACCCCAACGTCGAATTCGCGGTCGACATGGGCAATACAATTTACAAGAAGGGCAAGGTTGTCTATACCACCGGCAAGGTCTTCGACACGTCCGTTGTCATGCCTCATATCGAGCATATATTGCAAAGCTGCCCGATTCGCTATCCGGGCAAAACATACCCGGAAAAATACAAGGTTTCGACTCGGTTCAACTTTACTATACTTGGAAGGCCGAACAATACGGATAATCCCACCTCGGACGAGTGCCACGCCTACGGCGAATGGGACAAGATAAACGGCCAGCGCGCCTGGGTGATAGAGTATCTGCGCGGCGCGCTGAAGGACTATAACATCACACTCGGCGGCTCGATTTCCATAGACATCACCAAGGACGGCGACGGCAAGGAACAGGCCGTTGGCTACTACGCCGCCAAGGGCTACGATGTTTCATATATAGGCGACAGGATAGGGCCCGACGGCAACGACCATACCTCCGCGCTCGAGACCGTACGCCACGGCGGCTCGGTCTATGCGGTCGGGAACCCCGGATATACCGCCCGCCTGCTCCGCGGCATCATAAGGGACGAGGGCTAGCCTTGCCCTTTTGCACCGCTTTGACTCGAAACAGCCTATACGCTCTCGAGATATTTTACGAACTGCTCCCACGAGGTGCCGGTCGCATGTATGACCTTGCAAACCGATTCGGTCGAGGGCCAGCGGAACTTTCCCGAGGGATAATAACGCTTGCTCTTGTTGAACGCGGTCGCGTCAAGCCCGGCTTTCTTCGCCAAACCCGAGACGGACAGGCCATTTATGAAAGCAATTCGGTCAATGGTGCTCCAGATTCTAAGATGTTCTTTATCCATTTATTTCTCCCGTTTTCTTGGTTAGTTTCAGCTTCACTACTCAACTTATACTAGAAATAATTCCAACTTTCAACTAAAAAGTGAAATATTTCAATTGACTTCGGAACAAAAAGGGTATAGCTTCCCATTTGTTTAATCTTTGTTCTCATAAGGAGGGGAAAAATGAGGAATATAAACATACGGCCAGGAGAGATTTTATTCCGTTCGGCTGAGGAGGCCTGGTTCTGGTACTGCCGGTACGAGGAGCGCACGATAATGAAGCAGCGCCAGGAACCGGAAACGGCCAAAATCCGCCGCCCGTGCCACCTCGACGACGTGTACCTGTGCGTGGCCAAGCTATACATTGCCAGGAAGATAAGCGAGCGCCACGTCAAGACGCTGGTAAAATACGGCCGCCTTGGGCTCGCCCCCGACCCGCGCATAGCGGAGGAGGAACGCGAATCCCTGTGGTGGGACGACGCACTCGACAAGCTCGAGCAGGTGCTCCGCGCCAAAGGCATAGTCGGATGATAACCCGCATGGATAGGGCGATAGTGGTATTCTCGCCCTATACTAATTTGTGGTACCTGCGCGCCCTGAAACAAGGTTTTAGGCATTGCTTCATAATCATGGGCGATACGGTAATCGACCCTATGGCTGGCGGGATAGAGACGCTGAAGCTCGATGACCCGCCAAGCTTCTTGGCCGAGTGCCGCCGCCGGGGAATGACCCTGGTAAGGTGCCGCGCAAGCGCCCCGCCGTCCGGCCTGCGCCTGGGGCTGATAAGCTGCGTCTCGATAACGGCGAGAATCTTGGGCCTGAAGCGCCGCTTCCTGACCCCGTACTCGCTGTATCGGTACTTGATAGAATGTTATAAGCCATAATGTTTTATCCTTTTTTTGTACCCACAGCCAGTGGCGAATATGAATGCTACCGATGATAGGCCCGGACGGGTGATTGGCCCGGGGCTCCAAAGGCGCCAGCCGCGGAGGTTCCCTCTGGTGGAAGTCCGCGTAGTTTAGTCCGCAAGGACAAGGGTAAGTAATAAGATACGAACCCTAACCAAGTCGCCCCTTGGGAGGTGGCGAAGCCGCCCTGAAGCCAAAGGAACGCGGCGAGCCGCATTCATTGGAGCCTCCGCCTGGCAGGTTTGAGCCTGCTATTTTACGGTCTGGGAGGCCGTGGAGTTAAAAGAACTCCTAAGGACAGCTATGACATTCAAAAAGACGCCAAAGGTCGTGTGGGTACACATTCCTTCGCTTTTACTAAAGCTGACCCTCTATATAGCACAAATAGGCAACATTATCAAGAAAATAAATCCTATGTCATCCCCGCGCAGGCGGGGATCCGGGTGCCCCAAGTGCCTGAATGTTTAGAAGAAGCAATCGGATTTGCTCGCTTCGCTCGTCCCTGCGGGACCGCCTACGTCCTTCGGACTCCGGCGTCGTTCCGCTTCGCTCCACCCGCCTCCGCGGAAATGACAATGCTATTGCTTTGATATTTTGTTATTGAACCTGTGGAAAGGTGTTTAACTCCAACGGAGTTGTGCACGAATTCCACAGGCTATAAACTATACATCCTTACCGCCGGAGGCCAGCAAGGCGCGCCCGCACGGGCAGCGCTTCCTCGCAAAGCTCGTCGCACGCCCTCGGGTCGGGCGCTGTCCGATTTACACTTTTCGATTGAGTGTATTGTGGGCCGGCGCGTCGGAGGGGCACCGACCCATAGAGCGGTTGGAGTTCTTTGAGCCGATTGTGGGCGGCCCGCGGAGTATTTAGCTATTTCTCCACCCTCCAACCAAAAAAGCCGTACTTTACGGCTGGAGGTAGTAACTATCCATAGAAAAATAGCACTAGGTATTCAATATATTCCCTAGCCCTCCAACCAAGGTTGGACATATCTATGGTGAGGTTACTAGCCTCAATGCGGCGAATCTCTTCGTCGCAGGAATATATTAGCAGGACTTGGGAAATTTTGCAAGGACAATCAAGTTTTTATAAGGGGCTAGCGCCCGACCCGAGGGCGGCGCTGGCCTCCGGCGGATAAAGATAATTGTTTCACTTGGATTCCCGCCTCCGCGTGAATGACAAAGCTGTAAAAATCCCGGGGTCTCCCCGGGATTTTTACGCAAATCTCCCAATTGAAAAAGAGCGTAGCGACTTTTCAATTGAGTTGTATTGGGGGCCGGCCGCCGGAGGGGAGCCGGCCCATATATTATAGAATCATTTTTTGTGGCTGGAGGTAATCACTACTAACGAATAATAGCGCGAGTATTCGATATATTCCTTGCCCTCCAGCCTGAATCTGGAGCTTTCGTTATTGGGTGATTAGCCTTGCAACACATAATAACAGGCTTTTGGAAATTTACAACAAAAATCATCATTGACAAAATAAATAAAATTGTCTAAACTCGCCGGTATTATGAGAAATATGATGAACGAACGCAAATCCATAGAGCACGCCGCCGCGCGCGAATTCGCCGCCGCCTCGACCGCTTTCTCGCCCGCGAACTTCGCCCACACGCGGCGCATTTCCTATATAAGTATGGGAATCGAGTACTGGAAATGGCACGACGCTCTCGCCAGCCTCGAGGCAAGATTCTCCCGCGACCTGGCCTCCACCTCGGACAAGTTCAAGATAGATACGGTCGACGCCGCAATCGCCGCGCTTTACCGCGCCCCCAAACTTGAAAGTTTGTATAAGGAATAGTTTGACACGCGCCAAGCGTTCAGATAAACTATTCCCCTGAATCATGAGAAAATTCGCATATTTAGCTCTCGCGCTGATATTCGCGCACGCCGCCGCTCTTGCCCAGGCCCCGGGCGTTCTCTACGACGCCGACCTCCGCACGTATAAAAAGGTCTTCGAGCTTCAGGCGGCAGGCCGCATGGCCGAGGCTGACAAGGCGCTGAAGAGCGTCAAGAGCGACGTCCTTATGGGCTATGTCCTGCACCAGCGCTATATGAGCCCGTACTACACGACCAAATTCTCCGAGGCGCGCGATTGGATGCGGAAATACTACGACCAGCCCAACGCGACGGATATTTATAAACTTGGGCTTAGGAAAGGCGCGAAAAAGGAGCTCCGCCCGCCCAAGCGCGAGGCAAGCCGCCTCTCGTTCCTCTCGCCCGCACCGTCCTCCGGCGCGATGATACAGTATTCTTATACGCACCTTGGCAAAGCCGACCGCGGCCAGGTGAACTACATGATAAAAATCTTCTCCCGCCGCCTTGCCAAGGGTTTCACGAAAAACGCGCGCGAGATTATGGAAAACCCGCAGGCCAAACGCCTCCTTGCCCGCAAGGATTATCTTAGGATGGAGTCCCACCTCGCCTTCGCATACTTTTTGAACGGCGAGGACGACATGGCCATACTTTGGGCGCGCGAGCCCGCCTCCGAACTCTCGCATTATTTGGCGAATTGGACGCTAGGCCTTGTGCATTGGCGCGCACAGGAGTGGGAGAAATCCCGCGACTACTTCAAGGCCGTCGCATTCGAGCGCACGGTCTCCGCCGATGTCATCTCCGCCGGAGCGTATTGGGCTTGGCGCGCGAATTCAAGGATAGAGGAACGCGCCCGCCGCGACGACGGCGATATTTTCCTCTCCCGCGCGGCCGAGTTCCCGAAAACTTTCTACGGTATCCTAGCTTCCACGCAATCGGGCAGGAAACTTGAAATAAATTGGGACGAGCCCGAGTTCACGCTCGAGAATTCGAAGGAAATCGTCTCGTGGGCGGGCGGCATACGCGCGCTCGCACTCCTCCAGCTCGACATGAAGGCCGAGGCCGCTGCCGAGCTCAAGTTTTTGGTGCGAAGCGAGGAGGGCAAAGACTCGGCCGAGCTTATCTCCGCAGTGCTTGCCATAGCGGAACAGACCGACATGCCCGGCCTCGCCATGAACGTGTCTCAGTACATAAGCGCATACCAGGACGACGCCACATTCGCAAGCCCGTACTACCCGGTATTGGCGGCCGAACCCGCCTCCGGCTGGCGCATAGACCGCGCGCTCGTCAACGCTGTCGCGCGTCAGGAAAGCCGCTTCAACCCCATGGCCAAATCCGGCGCCGGCGCACGCGGCCTTATGCAGATAATGCCCGCCACCGCAAGCTTCATCACCCGCGACCCGGGCCTTCGCAAAAAGCACCGCGCGAAATTGTTCGACGAGTCTTTGAACCTAGAGATAGGCCAGATGTACATCGACTACCTCCTCTCCTCTCCCGACATCAACGGCAATCTGTTCAAGTTCCTCTTGGCCTATAACGCCGGCCCCGGAAACATGAGGAAACAGGAAACCAGGATAGAGAACGCCGAAAACGATCCGCTGCTGTTCATCGAATCGATAAGCATAAAGGAATCGCGGATTTATATCAAACGCGTGATGGCGAACCTGTGGATTTACCGCGACAGGTTCAAACAGGAATCCGAAAGTCTCGCCGACCTCGCCGACGGCCGCTGGCCAATCTACTCCGCCAAGCAGTGCGACTGGAAACCCAAGTCCCAGATGTTCGAGCTGCCTCCGGTGTACGAACCCGAGGAGGATGACGTCGCGACCGACGATGACGCCTCCGACGCTGCGGCCGATTCGCTTGCGGGCGAGGAGATTTGATGCCGCGCCATGCCACGTCCAAATTATGACATAGAAAAGTCCCTTATGAAGTCGCCCGCCGACATAGTTGTCGGCCTTGACGAGGCGGGCAGGGGGTGCCTCGCCGGCCCGGTTGTCGCGGCGGCGGCTTGGCTCGACCCAGTGCGAGTGCCACCCGAACTGCTCGCACATATAGACGATTCGAAAAAGCTCGCAGAAGCAAGGCGCGAGGAAGTCGCGGCCAAACTTCGCGCCCTCCCGCCCGAGGTTTTCGCCTGCACGTTCGCAAGCATTGAGGCCGCCGAAATCGACAGTATAAATATCCTACGCGCGTCGTTGAAGGCGATGGAGTTCGCTTACCGCGCGCTCGTCATGCACTTGCCGAGGAAACCTACCGCGGCCCTCGTCGACGGAAACAAGGCGCCCGCGATTCCCGACGCCATGACGGTTATAAAGGGCGATTCGAAATCACTCTCCATCGCCGCCGCGTCTATTATTGCGAAAGTCGAAAAAGACCGCGCCCTCTCTGCAATAGGCCTGAAATATCCCGGCTACGATTTCGACAGGAACAAGGGCTACCCGACAGCAGAACACCTCGAGGCTTTGAAACGCCTCGGCCCCTGCCCGGAACACAGGCATACCTACGCGCCCGTCGCAAACCTTGTAAAATAAAACTGAAAAAAGACCGGGGTTTCCCCGGCCTTTTTTCTCAAATTATCCAATCGAAAAAGCGAGCGTAGCGCTGATTTTTCGATTGAGCGTTAGCGGGCGGCTTCAATCGCCTCGCGCATAGTGTTCTCGTCGATAGCGCCCTTGAACATCTGGTCGCCGACTATGAACGCCGGAGTGCCGTAAATCTTGAGCTTCTCGGCCAGCTGGCGGGTGCGGAGAATCTCCTCGTCCACCTCGGGCTTCTCCATGTCTTTCTTGAGACGCTCGACATCGAGCCCGGCCTTGGAAGCGACACCGAACACAATCGCCTTGACCTTTTCGTTCAGGTCTTTCTCGGTGATTTTATCCTTGCCAAGCTCGGGCACGAGGTTCGCATTGAACAGAGCCTTGTACATCTCGGCACCCTTGCCCTGATACGCGGCAGCTATAGACGCACGCGCCGGGATAAGCGATACCTGAGGGAATATCGGGAAATTTTTCAAGACAACCTTGACATCCTTCTCGCTCTCAAGCACTGAGGTAAGAGTGGTCGCCGCACGCTTGCAGTGGCCGCAGTTGAAGTCGTAGAACTCGTAAATCACGACCTTTCCGTCCGCATCTCCGATGATGGGCGCGTATTTGGAATCGTCCGAGGTAAGGCTTTTAAGGGCCTGCTTGGCCTCGTCCCGCTCGCGCTTGTCCTTGAGCTCGGCAAGCGAACGCTGTGCGTCGTCGATGACCTCCGGGTTGGCGATGATGACCGCGGTCGTGCGCAGGTTGACCACCGCCGCACTAAGCGTGTAGATTGCGAAGAACAAGATGAGCGACGGCGCGCCATACGTGGTCAAAGCGCCCTTCACACCCTTGGCCGCAGGCTTGTGCGCCGCGGATTTCTCGTAGACTACGAACGCCACCGTCCACACGACGGCAAGGGCGAACAACAATATTGTCATAGTTCTTTCTCCTTTTTTACATGAACTGGAGCGAGTATATATCAACCCCACCCATGTGTCAATAAATATTTGGGATTTAAGGGAGGGCCGGCACGCCGGAGGGGATGCCGACCCATGACTCTGGCCGGGTTTTACGGCTGGAGTTCACTGCTATACAAGATAGTATGCGGTATTCGATGTATTTCCACACTCTCCAGCCAAGCTGGATATTTTCTTGTAGAGGCAGTGAACCTCATAGCGCGCTGAATACGCTACAAAAGCGATACTAGCAGAGCTTTTGAAATTTTGCAAGGATAAATGCGGGTCGACACGTCGCAGTGATGCCGACCCATAGGGTGGGGGCAAGTCAAGTTTTTTCTTGCGTTGACAGCGATTCCCGTTCGTGCTATAATGTGTTTAAGGAGAATCCATGGCCTATATCTATTCGTTTTTGGCGCTCTTGACCGCCGCCGGCGCGGCATGGGTCTGGTGCATAGGAAAACCGCTGTTCGACAAGATGGGCGAGCCGATAATCCTGACCGACGCCGCCTACGTCGCGCTTGCCATAGTCCTTCCGCTGATATTCCTCGCGATGATTGGCATAGCCGCGCTCGCGATAGGCGCCGCAGTAATGAACCGCCGCGCCATGCTTGGCATTCTGCGCGCGAACCGCGCCTCGCTCGACGGGCTCCAGGTCGTGTCGCGCCAGTTGATAGAGGTTCGCAAACTCGGCGCCAGCGCCCAGTTCATGCAGTTCCTGCCCATGGCCCTGAACGACGTCTCCGCAAGCTTGGCCGAGGTGTTGTTGAAGGCGGATTTGGCATCCGAGGTCGTGCTGTTCGACGCGCTCTCCAAGGAGGGCGAGGCGAGGCTCGCCGCCGTGACCGGAGTATTGTTGTCCCTGCGCTCCCAGACGCCGCATTTTGACGAGGTTCTGCGCCGCCGCATTGCCAAGGACGAAATCGTCCGCGGAGCGATAGCGGTGTTCGAGGATAAGTACCTAAGGCTCGCCAAAGCCTTGCGCGACCACGATTCGGACAAGATTCTTGAGAGGATTGTCGAGGAGGGCCCGCTCGGCCGCACGCACCTTATAATCGCACGCGCAGCCAAAGCGGCGGTCGAGGCTCCCGCTGGTGTATGACAAGAGTCATCTTTCCCCGGCAATCCAAACTAATCCTTAAAACACAATCTCCATGCCGATGCCAAGCTCGGCAAGCCCGCTGCTCCCGTTGACCTCGGGTATGATTGTATAGTTGAACGCGACTTTCATTCTATCGAAATTATAAAGCCTGAAACCGAATCCGAACATAGGCGCTATGCCAGAGAATTCCTCGTCCCGCTCTATGTCCCCGCGATAGTGGTGCCGCTCCTCCACGAACGCCGCGCCCAGGGTTATGTACGGGCTTGCCCACTCAAGCACCGGTCCTCCCTCCGAAAAGATTCGGGAGAATCCTACGGTATAGGCGCGGTACGAACCGCCCGCGTCGAACTCGAACACCTGCGATGGCACGGGTTTGGGGATATGCTGGTTGACGATGTTGTTGATATAGTCGTCAAGGGGGTTCGACGGCTTGCTGTCGAAAGCGCTCGGGATAAGCGCGCTGAAATTGCACGCCTTTTCGTCGTCATAGCACGCCCGCACATGCTGTTCCTTGAACGCCATGCGGCGGAAGCTGCCCTTTACCCCGTACTTGCCGTTGGCATAGCCGACCGTGTAGATGGGGATAAAGCCAAGCCAATCCCCCTCTACCTCGAACAAGTCGGTCGGATAGGTCTCAAGCCGTCTGCCGCCAAGCTCCATGTTCCGGTCGAACCGCTGCACGTCCGGGGCAAAGCTGTCCAAAGTTTCGATATAGAACCGCCACTCTCGCTTGGGTTCCTCCGCTTCTTGCGCATGCAGGGCGGACGACACAAGCAGGATATAGATAAATAATAGTTTCTTCATTCGCCCATATTCTTCATCGCCTCCATAAATCCGGAAAGGCCACCCATAGACTTCATCTTTTCCATCGCCGCCTTGGACTTGTAATAGTTTTTAAGAAGCTTTTCTACCTCCGAAAGCGATACGCCCGCACCCGCCGCGATTCGCTTTTTCCGCCCCAAGAGGATGATGTCCGGTGCCCGCCGCTCGCGCGGGGTCATCGAGAGTATCATCGCCTCCTGCGCGCGCACTGCCTCGTCGTTCATCCCCGCCGCGGCAAGCTTTTCCGCCATTCCGCCAATGCCCGGCAGAAGTTTCAGGAGCCCCGACGGACTGCCAAGCTTTTTCATCTGCCGGATTTGGGCAAGCATGTCGTCGAACGTGAACGCGCCGTCGAACATCTTTTCGGCCAAACGCGCCGCCTCCTTCTCGTCGATTTTTTCCTGCGCCGCCTCGACAAGCGAAACAATGTCCCCCATGCCAAGGATGCGCCCCGCGATTCGCTCGGGGTGAAAGGATTCGAGGTCTTCCGGCCGCTCGCCCACGCCCAAAAACTTGATTGGCACGCCGACAATCGAGGCAAGCGAAAGCGCCACGCCGCCGCGCGCGTCCCCGTCGATTCGCGTGATAATCGCACCGCTAAGGCCAACTCCGTCGGAAAACTGACGCGCCACCGCAAGGCCGTCCTGCCCCGCCATCGCGTCAATCGCAAGCAGAGTTTCAACTGGCGCCGCAAGCTTTTTTATTGCCGCAAGCTCGCGCATAAGCGCCTCGTCCACACCCATTCGTCCCGCAGTGTCAAGGATAAGCGCGTCGTAGTTTTTCGCGGCCAACAAAGCCCGCCGCACAATGGCAAGCGGCTCCTCGCCCGAGGTAATCGGCAAAACATCGACCCCGATTCGCGCGCCGAGTATGCCAAGCTGCTCCCGCGCCTGCGGCCGGTAAATATCGGTCGAGGCCAGCATGACGCGCCGCCCCTTTTTCTTCAAATGCAAAGCAAGCTTCGCCGCGCTCGTCGTCTTACCGCTGCCATTGAGGCCCGCCATAAGTATAACGCCCGATTCGGCCATAGGAGCGTCCGCCCCGCCAAGCATTGCCGCAAGCTCGTCCTGTGCAATCTTAACCAACTGCGCCGAGGCATCCACTCCCGAAATAATCTTCTCGCCAAGCGCTTTCGCCTCGATTCGCGCCACAAGGTCGCGTATCGCGGGCAGGGCCACGTCCGCCTCGAGTAGTGCGATTTTCACGTCGCGCATCGCCTCGGTAATGTCGCCCTCGCGAATCTTGTCCCGCCCAGCAAGCCGCGCGAAAGTGGACGAGAGTTTTTTGGTCAAAGAGTCGAACATTTCATAATCAAGCCAAGGTTGCAAGGAATTCGGGGATTTGGTTTATTGTAAAGGCGAAAGAATTGTTCCCGGTCAGGTTTCGCAACCTCTCAAGCTTGCTTTCGTACCCGGTAGAGGCGTCTTTCCCAAGATAGTAGTCGCCATCGCAGATTGCTACGAACTTCGCGTCTTTTTGGTTGTTGTCGAACGCATTTTTCAAGAAATTCTGTACGTCTATGTACTGGTTGTCTTGCGCCCCGCCGCTCGTCTTGGTGTATTTATGCGAAGCATATATTGTATATTTGCCGGTTTTCCAGGTAAAGTCTATGGATTTGGTATCCTTTGCGCTCTTGCCAAGCGCTTCGCCGGTCAAAAGTTTTCCGTTCACAAGGTATAATGCCTCGCTTCCGCCCACCGGCAGGACTTTGAATTCCCTTACATGCTGCAGGCTTTCGATATATTGCGCGGCAAGCGTTTGGTAAAAGTTTTGCGTCGATGGGTCTTTCGCGAATACGCATCTGAACATCTCGTCTTTTTCGATTTTCTCAAGCACCGCGTCAAACGTGTATTCAAACTTGTTCGCCCAGTTAGATATTTTCAATTTCATGCCGTCCGAGCCAAGCTCGTCTATAACATTGCGCACGTTTTGCTTGAGCCGGTTTTTATATTCGCTGTTGTAGTCTAGCATACGGCGGCCTCGTTTATTATTTTCCTCGCAAGCGAGAAATCCAGCCTCCGCCTGTATTTTCTGTCCTTCCGCAACCCCTTGAACGGAGTAAGCAGGAGGTCGTGGGTCTCCTCCCTGAACGACATCAGCCTGTCGTTCAGGCGGGCTATGGATTTTTTGACGTCGCAATCGAGCGATATTCTTGTAAGGCTCCTCGAGGATATTCCGACGCGCGAGGGGTCTATTTCGTCCCCATAGCAAAATCTTATCGACGGCTCCGTCGTGTTGTCTATGGCCACCAGCCCGAGCCGCCCAAACCTGTCGTTGAATTTCATGTCCATCGTGTTTTTCGAGTTGGGTATCTTCTTTTCGAACTGGCTTATCATCCCAAGGTATTCTGTGCCTTCGTATATCTTGGCGTCGTTCGATTTCTCTTTGAACAAAGCCAGACATACGGGATGGTCGGTGTCGGCGAACATCCTTGAATTCAGGAGTATGTAGTGCGAAAGCCGATTGCGGAACAGCCCAGAATTCAGGAACGACGCCGGAATGATTACGGCCACGGACCTGCAGTTGGAAAGGCACCTGTCCAAGGCAAGCTTGTACAGGTCGTCGTAGCTGGTGTCGGGAAATGATATGCCGCGCCGCCGGGCGGAGTTCCGCGCAAGATACGGAGGATTCGTTATGCACACGTCAAATCCCACCGGAAAGTCGGCGATAGTGTCCCTGGGTTTCACGCGCCTATCCTTCGGCTCTATGTCATAGGAGGCGAAATTTACGGCAAGACCCATGCCTTGGAGCATTGTTATAAGGTTGTTGCTCCCCGCGAACGGCTCCAAGACCATGCTTCCGGCAAGATTGCACCCCGCCGCCCATTCGTGGAAAGCACGGTTTTCGAACGGATTGGACTCGGTAAAGTATTGTCCGTTTGCTCTCTTGGTCTCTTGCAACATGGAGATATTATATAACAGCTCTTGCGGTTGCACAATCTTTTATTTTATATCGCGACCACAGGTTGCAAATCGCCGAAATACTTGCCGATACGGAAAATCCGCGCGGTGTTCTCGCGAAGCGGAGCAAGGTATTCGCATGTCGGCATGTCGAACTTGTACGCGTGCTTCTCATGCTTTTCGATATAGAGGCGCAGCGTCGCCCCGACCGTCCCCGTACCCGACAGCCGCATGAATATGCGCGAGCCGTCCCCGGTGACAAGCTGGATCCCCTGGTTGCGCGAAACTTCGCCCGTCGCCGGATCGCGATAGTTTATGCTCTCCTGGCTGACTATGCCATAGCTTCCTATAAGGTCGGCCTCGCGCGCGTATTTCACGACCGCCTCCGCCTTGTCCTTGTCCACGCCCTCGTACGAGTATTGGGAATAGAACACGCGCCCATACTCGTTCCAAAGCTCGTGTAAAAGCTCGTACGGCCCCTTGCCCGTCGCACCCATGATGTTTATCCAGTAGAGTATGGCGAAAATCCCGTCCTTTTCGCGGATATAGTCCCCACCCTGGCCGAACGACTCCTCGCCGCAAAGCTGCACCATCCCGGCGTCCAGAAGCGAGGCGAACCACTTCCACCCCGTCGGCGTCGCATAGGATTTGAGACCAAGCTTTTTCGCAACCATGTCCACCGCGCTCGAGGTGGGTATGGAACGCGCAATCCCGGTCAGGTGGTCGCGGTAATAGGGTATAAGCTTGTAGTATTTCGTCATTATGGCAAGCGCGTCCGGCGGAGAAACGAAAATCCCCTTGCCCATGACCATGTTGCGGTCGCCGTCCCCGTCGCATGCGCAGGCGAAATCCGCTCCCCGCGTGTTCATCATGAAGTCGTACAGCTCGCGCGCGTATGTAGGGTTCGGCTCGGGATGAATGCCGCCGAAATCGCCAAGCGGTATGTCGCGCAGTATCCACTCGGGTTTCGCGCCGAACTCCTCGGCGAATATGCGGTGCGCATACGGCCCGGTCGAGGCATTCATACAGTCGAAGCGAAGCGTGCGCCCTTCGTCGAACCACTTGTGTATGACGGGAAAATCGAACATCGAACGCATAAGGTCGAGGTACTCTTCCTTCGCGTCGATTGTTTCCGCCTTGAACAAAGCCTCCTCGTCCGAAATCTCAAGCGTCTCGTACGAGGTAAGTTTTTTCGTCTCCTCGTAAAGCGCGTTGGTGAACGATTCGGCCGGCTGCCCTCCGTTTGGCATCTCGACTTTTATGCCGAAATCGCCGTCTATCCCGCCCGGGTTGTGGCTGGCCGAAAGCATGAACCCGCCATCGCATTTATGGTGCCGGATAAGGTGCGACACCGCCGGCGTAGTCGCCACGAAATCCCGCCCCGCGACAAGGATTTTTTTGACCCCGTTCGCAAGCAGGACTTTGATAAGCCGCGGCAGCATTTCCTTGCCCGGCCACCGCCCGTCGCTCCCGAACGCCATCTTCTCTATCGGCATGCCAAGCGCCTTGAAACGGTTGATGACAGCCTGGACGAAACTCTCGGCATAGTGCGGCAGGATGAACTCGCGAGTCGGTCGGCGAAGTCCGCCCGTGCCCGGCTTTTGCGTGGTGAAAGGAGTGATTTCTATCCTCATCTCTTTTTCCTTTGCTTTATTGGTTCCAGTGCCATATACTATAGGAAAAAGGAGTCCGTTATGCAAGCTGAAATGTTGGGCCGCGTCGAGGAGTATCTGAGGGACAAGTTGGCAAGCCCGGATATATCGTTGAAGCAGTCCGCCTCCGACCCCGACATGGCCGAGGTGTATGTCGGCGACGAATTCGTTGGCACGCTTTACAAGGACGACGAGGACGGCGAGACAAGCTTCGACTTCAACATGTCTATCTTGGAATCCGATGTGGGGTAGGGCGCCGATTCGCGCTATAGGTGCTTGGCGACCCGCGTCCGCTCGGTTGGTTGCTTCCTTCCGGACCTGGCCGTGTGCCGCGCTTTCCCGTCCGCCAAGCCATGCAATTGTATTCCCGCCCGCGAATATGTCAAGCAAAAGGAGTGTTCCATGACCATAGTTCTAATCCTCTCTTTCATGATCTTCGCCGCCGCCAGGACGATAAAGGCGTGCCAGTTCTTCCAGCAGGAGGGCTACTCCCCAACCGATTTTGTCAAATTTATGTTCAAAAAAGCCCAGTTTGTCGATAAACGCCTCTCCCTGTGCATATTTTTTTATGTACTGGCAAGCATGGCAAGCCGGAACAGATTGCTCGATACCATAGCGCTTTCGGCCCTGTTTTTAATCGCCGCCGCGCTGCACACCAACCCTTTCCGCCATTCCCGGGCCAAGAAGAAGTTCAAGATGACCCCCCGCGTCTGGCGCATATTCATCCTCGCCATGTGCATAGATTTATATGTAAGTGCACAGATTTTTATGCTTCTCGACCGCCTGCCCGAGTATGGTTTGTACCATATCGGCGGCTGGCTGATACTGCTTGTCCAAAGCCTGCCGTTCTTCGTGCTCGCATCCGATTTCATCCTGAAACCCTCCGAAAAGCTGATAAAATATAGATACTACAGACAGGCTTACGACAAGATGACCCGCCTCGCCACAACTACGATTGCCATAACCGGAAGCTTCGGTAAAACCAGCACCAAGAATATTTTACACCATATTTTGTCCACTTTGTCCACATCCTTGAAGACGCCAAAAAGCGTCAATACGCTTATGGGCCTTGTGCGCGTGATTCGCGAGGATTTGAAGCCGGAGCACAAGTATTTCGTGGTCGAGATGGGCACCTCCTCGCCCGGCAAAATCGCAAGAATGTCGAGGCTTGTAAGACACAAACACGCCATCCTTACCGCCGTCGGCGACATGCATTACGAGTATTTCAAGGATAGGGATTCCGTCGCGGCCGAAAAGTTCGCCGTCTTCGATTCGGTCAAGGCCCTTGGCGGGTTCATGATAATAAATTCGTTCCAGGTCGCACCCGCTTACTCGCAAAAATTCGTGGGCGGCTACAAGAACGCGCTCTACGTGGACGAGGAGGTTTTGAGCGACATCCGCCAGGACTCTTCCGGCATCCACTTCCGCCTAGGCAAGCTGTCGGTCGACGCACCCGTTTTCGGCACGTACCAGGCCTATGACATAGCGCTTGCAATAACGATGGCCGTCAAGCTCGGCTTCGATTTGGAACGCATTGTCGAGACTTTGAAAACCCTGCCGCCCACCCGCCATAGACAGGAATTGCTTAGGCACCCGCTCGGATTTACATTGCTCGACGACGCATATAATTCCAACCCCGACGGGTTCGTTTCCGCAATGGAGACGGCGAGAATCTTGGCCGACGACAAGGGGGGCAGGGCGATTCTGTGCACTCCCGGCATGCTCGAGCTCGGCGCCAAACACAAGGAATATCATGGCAAAGTCGCCGCCCGCGCAGCCGAACTTATGGACGTGGTGATAGCCGTCGTTCCCGACCGGATAAAGGACTTCACGGACGAATTCGCGCGCCTGAAAAAGCCGGCGCAGGAACTTGTCTTCGCACAGTCGTACAGGGACGCGGATATATGGCTTGCCGCGAACGCCCGCCCCTCGGACGTCGTTCTGTTCGAGAACGACCTCTCCGATATTTACGAGGAAAAGATTAGGATTTAGAGCAATAACAGTATCGCAATTCCAAGCACGACGCGGTAAATCGCGAACGCGCCGAACGAGAACCGCGAAACCCACCCGCGCATCAACCGTATCGCGCCAAGGGAAAATACGAACGACGTCCCGACCACAAACCCAGTCCGCGCCCAGTCTATTGCTTCGCCCGCTTTGTGCGCTTCTAGGAGAGCCTCCGCCCCGGCCGCCGCAATCGCCGGAATAGACATTAAAAAAGCGAAATCCACCGCCGCCGGCCGCGCCACGCCCCGCGCACGAAGGGAGGAAAGTACTATCCCGCTCCTGCTGACCCCCGGCGCAGCAGCAGCCAACGCCTGAGCACATCCCGCAAGAGCCGCCTCTCCGCGCGAAACCTCGCTCCGCCCGCCAGCACGCCGGTCGCACAGCCATAAAAGAATGCCGAAAATAATGCTCGCCCACGCCGCTACAACCGCCGACCGCGGCGTGTCAAAGCCGATAAGCAGCTTCGCCACCCCGAAAATCACAATCGGAATAAAGGAAATGACAAGCTTGGACATCAGAGGCCTGTCGCGCCAGCAAAGCATTTCCCACACCCTCGCGCGGTAAAATAGCAAGACAGCGAACAAAGAGCCGACATGCGCCGCCACATCCACGAAAAGCCCCTGATCCGCCACTCCCGCCACCTGCGGAAGCAGTATAAGGTGCGCGGACGAACTGATTGGCAGGAATTCGGCAATTCCCTGGACAAGGCTCAAAACAAGCAGATACTCGTATGGCACAATTTTTCCTTGATTTTTCGTCTATTTTGCGGTATGATAAACCAAAATTACGCGAAAATCAAGAGGTTTCAACTTGGCAAAAAGTAACGAATGGGAGATCTCGGTAGGCGATTATGTGGTCTATCCGACCCACGGCGTGGGACAGGTGGCAAGCATAGCGGCCGAGAATATCGCCGGGCTTGAAATAGAGTTTCTGGTCGTCGCCTTCGCCAGGAACCGCATGACCCTCAAAATCCCGGTCGAGAAAATAGAGATTTCCGGCCTGCGCCGCCTCTCGACCGAGGCCGAGATTAAAAAGGCCGTCGAGGTGATGAAGGCGCCGCCCCAGGCCAAGCGTATCGTGTGGGCCAAACGCGCGCAGGAGTACGAGGAAAAGATAAACTCCGGCAAGCCGGAAATAGTGGCCGAGGTCGTCCGCGACCTGTATAAACGCGCCGACCGCACCGAACAGTCGTTTTCGGAAAGACAGATTTACGAGTCTGCATTGTCGCGCCTGGCGGGCGAATACGCGGCGATTTTCGGAATGCCCTCCGACGACGCTATCGCGAAAATCGAGGGGATTATCGAAAAGGAAGACAAACGCCACCAGGCTGAACTCGACGCCGCCCTCGACGAGAGCGAGTAGCGCGCAATTTTGTCATTCCCGCACTCTCTTTTTCTGTCATTCCCACGTAGGCGGGAATCCGGTTGCGCCTTGCGAATTATCCTTTATTGTAAAATCTCCTCATACAAGTCTTTCCAATGAGGGTTTTGGTCTATTATCAGGCGCATTTTCCAGTTGTGGTTCCATTTCTTGAGCCGCTTCTCTCGTAGTATCGCCTGCTCCGGGTTGTCATAGATTTCGTAATAGACAAGTTTGTCTTGATTGTACTTGTCGGTATAGCTGCCTTTCGCTAGGTGGTTTTTATGCTCATATACCCGCCGAACCAAATCGTTGGTCATGCCTATATAGGGCAGACCGAGGGGATGGTCTATCATTATATATACATAGTATTGCATTTTGCTTGCCAGCCGGATTCCCGCCTGCGCGGGAATGACTGCGATATGACGAGAAAAAGAGCCGCTCTCGCGGCTCATTGTTGGTTAAACGTTCAGCGCCGTGCGGTACGTCTCCGTAAGCTCGTCAAGCTCGCTCCTGTCGGCCTCGTCAAGCTTCTTGAGGCGCAGGATTGTGCGCATGATTTTCGGGTCATAGCCGAAATCCTTCGCCTCGGCGTAAATCTCGCGTACGTCGGTGCGTATCTGGGTCATCTCTTCCTCGAGCCGCTCTACCCTGTCCATGAAGCCCTTGAGCTGTGCCGCATCTACTCCCCCGGTTTTAGCCATTTTTCCCTCCCTTTCGTTAGATTTTGGTTGCAATTGTTGAAATTCACTGTATTGTATAGCCGAGCTTTCGCTCCAATTCAAGTAAAAAAAGGAAAGATAAAATGACAAGCCCGTTCCGCTTCACCAAGATAGTCGCAACAATCGGCCCCTCGACCGAAGAATACGAAAACCTGAAAAAGGCGATAGAAAGCGGCGTCGACGTATGCCGCTTGAATTTTAGCCACGGCACGCACGAAGACCATAAAAAGCGCTTCGACAACATCAGACGGATAGAGAAAGAGCTAGGCAAGAAAATCCCCGTGCTCGGCGACACCCAGGGGCCCAAGCTCCGCGTTGGAAATTTCGAGGGCGGCATGGCCATGCTCGCCGACGGCCAGGATTTTATTTTCGACAGCGACGACAAACTTGGCGACAGCACGCGCGTCAAACTCCCCCACCCCGAGGTCTTGAAGTCGCTCGACATAGGGCATTTGGTGCTGATTGACGACGGCAAGCTCAAGGTTCAGATAACCGAAAAGGGCAACGGATTCGTCAAAGCCAAGGTAATAGTCGGCGGCAAGATAAAGGATCATAAGGGCTTCAACCTGCCCAATACCATTGTCCCGCTTCCCATTTTGACGGAAAAAGATCTGGACGACCTCGAATTCATGCTCGGCCCCGACATGGGCGTCGACTTGGTCGCGGTAAGCTTCGCGCAGACGCCGGATGATTTGAGGAAAGCCAAGGAGGTCATCGCCGGCCGCGCGCCCATGGTGACCAAGGTCGAAAAGCCCACCGCGGCCATCGACTATCTGCCCGAGATTATCGAGCTCTCCGATGTAGTGATGATTGCCCGCGGCGACATGGGCGTCGAGGTCGGCCCCGAAAAGGTGCCCGCCATACAAAAGAGGATGATAAAGCTCTGCCGCGAGAAACGCAAGCCCGTCATCGTCGCGACCCAGATGCTCGAAAGCATGATTGACGGAGCTTTCCCGACCCGCGCCGAAGTGACCGACGTCGCCAACGCCGTGTACGAGGGAACGGATTGCACCATGCTCTCCGCCGAAAGCGCAAGCGGAAAATACCCGTTCGAGGCTATTTCCACCATGGCGAAAATCATACGCGAGGTCGAATCCGACCCCGCCTACCGCTGCTATGTCAAGAACTACAATAGCGACCTGACCGGCAACACAATTGGCGACGCCATGAGCCTCGCCACCTCTGATATAGTAAAGGAAACCGGCGCCAAGGCGGTCGTGGCCTATACGACCTCCGGCACCTCGGTGATAAATATTTCGAAACACCGCCCTGCCGCGCCGATAATCGCAATTACTACGAACGCGAAAGTCGCCGGCAAAATGGGCTGCGCCTGGGGCGTGATACCCAAGGTAATCGAATCCGAAAGCCACGCCGATAACGTTGACGACGCCGTTCGTGCGGTTGTCGCCAAGGAGGGCCTTGCCAAACCCGGCGAGCTTGTGGTCGTAAGCTTTGCCAAGGGCACTGCCCCGGCCAAGGACATCTTCACCCACGGCGCCACCACTCTGATAAGCGTTGTGAAAGTGTAGAAAGTCCGCAAATAGAAGTCGTAAAAAAATCCCTCGCTTAGGCGGGGGATTTTTCAATAGCTCTGACCGCACCACGCCACCCGTCGGCGATTACAGCCTTGTCCCGGACAAGCGAACCGTCGCGCCGCCAAAAGCTCTGCTCGACCCGACCGGTGGACATGATTTCGTCGATAAGGGCCGAGTTTTCTGCGCACCTGAACAAAACGCCAAGCAAGCCAAGCTCCAAAGCGCCCGAGATGTTGCTTGTCCCGTCGTCGATAAGCGCCCCCGCATCCATGCGCACAAGCCAGTCCTTTTTCTTCTCGAATGGGCCGATGCAAACTATGTCCTCGAACGCGTCGCCGAATAGCGAGCGTAGATGCCGCACCCGCCGCCGCTTCACATCCTCATCATCCCCAATCGCGGTAAGCACATGAAGCTTGTGCCCGAGGGCGGCAAGAGCGCGCACGCCGTCGGCCGCACCTTCGACCGGCAGGCTTTTCGTAAGATATTCGCTGTGAGTATAGTCGTCGAGGAACCGCAGCCATTCAAGCTTGGCCTCCTCGCTTCCCCGCTCGCCCCATACCGGCCAGTACGAGGAATAAACGCCGTCGGGAATCTCGGCCGCCGGGTCGATTGTGGCAAGGTAAAAGTCCTTCACCACCGGCCCCGTTGCAAGCAATACTTCGTCGCAGTCAAGCGCTATTATCATAAAATCTCCAGCTTACCATTCAAACTAACCAGTAAAAATCCCGCGGCGTGTACGTGGGATTTTTTCTCATATTTCCCAATCGAAAAAGAGCGGAGCCGCTAGGCGAGCGCGACTTTTCGAGTGAGTATTTTTGGTGCAGGCGGAGGGGGTCGAACCCTCACGGGCCTAAGCCCAAGGGATTTTAAGTCCCTTGCGTCTGCCATTCCGCCACGCCTGCACGCGGATATTATGGCATAAGGAAAACAAAAAGCAACGATTATCCCCGCGCGTGCGGCAGCGGCAGTCTGTATGAAGCTGAGTTTAGAGCCCGCATGCGGGCGAATATTCAACGGGCAATGTACAAGATAGCGATGCTGGCAACGCCTAATAAAAGGGAATAGTTTCATTTAATACTATTTTTTCTTGATTATAGTTCCATTAAATGATACTATAAAAACTATAAAATAGAAATAAACGAAACGGAAGGCCTGAAATGGCAAATAATAGCAGGGACATCATACGGCAGCGACAGGAAACTATCGTTTCATTCGTAAAATCGCAGAAAACTGCGCCGCGCGAGGCGATACAGGAATTCATAACCAAGAAGTTCCCGCAAAGCTCGAAGCTCACTATCCTGCGTGATCTCGACGCGCTAGTCGCCGACGGCAAGGTTTTCAAACAGGGAAAAGCGCGTGCGACAACGTATGTCTTTCAATCCACTCCCATCCTAGAAACCTTCGATACCAACAGGTATTTCTCTGTGCTGCAGGACGATCGCAAGCTTATATCCAACGGTTTCAATTTCGATGTATGGGACAACCTGCATGACATTTTGAGCGCAAAGGAGAAAGTGGAGCTTGCCACGTTGAACGACCGCTATCTCAAAGCTCTCAAGGAACTTCCACCTTCCGCGCTTAGAAAGGAAATGGAACGCATTACAATCGAACTTTCGTGGAAGTCGTCGCAAATCGAGGGCAACACATACACCCTCCTTGACACCGAAGAACTTATCAAGGTGGGTATCGAGGCTAAGGGAAAGACGCACGAAGAAGCCATTATGATTCTCAACCACAAAAAGGCGATTGAGTTTGTGTTTGAGAAACCCGGCTATTTCAAAAAAATCACGCTTTCGAAAATCGAGGATTTGCACCGTCTTCTTATAGCCGGCCTTGAGGTCGATTTTGGTATCCGCAATTATAAGGTTGGCATTACCGGCACGAAGTATAAGCCATTGGATAACAAATACCAGATCCGCGAGGCTATAGAAAAGCTTGCCGACACTATAAACGTACTTGAAAATCCTATAGAAAAGGCGTTGGTCGCCGCGCTTATGATTTCATATATCCAGCCTTTCGCTGATGGGAACAAACGGACAGCACGCATACTCGGCAACGCGATTTTGATGGCGGGGCATTATTGCCCGCTTTCATATCGAAGCGTGGACGAGGGCGAGTATAAGAAAGCTATCTTGATGTTCTATGAGCAGAACTCCGCCTATTACTTCAAGCAGATTTTTACCAACCAGTTCAAGTTCGCTGTGGAAACTTATTTCTAAATAGGTTCTGTGGCGGTATTGCGGAACGCAGGTATTCGGTCCAAACACCTCACCATATCCATTTGATAACATTTGTATTAGATGTCGGCTCGTCGACCCACCCAGGAAAAAACTGGAGGGTGGAGAGCTCTTTGATAACATTTGTATTAGACATTAGCTCATCGACTTGAGGTGCGGTAATGTATGGTAGATTGTTAGCTTTGATAACATTTGTATTAGATGTCGGCTCATCGAGTTGTCCGCGTACGCGCGGCCGCCCACCACCATCGCCTTTGATAACATTTGTATTAGATGTCGGCTCATCGAGTT
>JAISGI010000004.1 GCA_031263095.1 Rickettsiales bacterium
CTTAGTACGAGAGGACCGGGATGGACATACCTCTGGTGTACCTGTTGTCGCGCCAGCGGCACCGCAGGGTAGCTATGTATGGAACGGATAACCGCTGAAAGCATCTAAGTGGGAAACCGGCCTTAAAACAAGAAATCTCCATTAAACCCGCAGAAGACCACTGCGTTGATAGGCAGGATGTGCAAGCGCCGCGAGGCGTTCAGCTTACCTGTACTAATAGGTTGATTGACTTATAGCGTGCGTTTTGAAAAACAGGCGTCGCTTTCATGATAAATACATGTAATTGCGGTATTCCCGCATTATTACTTCACGTCATTCCCGCGCAGGCGGGAATCCGATTGCCAATTATGTCAGATTTTGTGTAAAAAAACTAACCTGTGAACAAACCGGGGTCTCCCTAGTTTATGAACTCGTCTTTCCAAGTTGAAAAGACAAGCGCAGCGCAGTATTTTCAACTTGCCTTTTAACAATGCGGTGGCGATATCGAGGGTGCAACTCTCCATCCCATACCGAACTGGACAGAGAAACCCCTTCGAGCCTATGGTACTTCGTCTTAAGGCGCGGGAGAGTCGGTTACTGCCGCATTATTAAAGGGCAATATATTCGCTCGACATATTTTTGAAAGTCTGTATAGGCATAGAAAATGAAAATCTGCAAATACGAGGCCGCGGCGGCGGCATCCAATCCTTTCTTCCTCGCGTCCATTATGCTTCGGAACCCGGTATCGTTCGCTTTCCTAATCCTCGCCGACAAGATAAAGTCCGCCCTGTCCAGATAGGCCGCGGCTCAAAGGAACAATCATGAAAAAAGACTTCATCCACGCGAATTTCGGTGCCGGCGCGCACGGAACTTTCACCATGCACTCCGGCTATGCGGAACAGAATCTCCAGCAGTTCTTGCGGGACGTTCACGCGGCTTTGCCCGGCGTGGGCATAAGGATTACCGCCGAGGACGAGGCTGACAAGACGCTCGGCACGACCTCGGTCATTATCGAGCGCCCGATAAGCGAGACTTGCGCGCAAGACAAGTTTTGCGCCAAGGAGCCGCTCATCTGCTATTACAAGCTCCGCGCCGGAATGTGCCCCACGCACCAGAAGTTTTTCGACGACTCGCGCAAGCTCGTACGCCAATAGTAAATAGCCAGCCGCACCTCAAATCTCGCCAAACAAGAAATGAAAGCCGTATTCGTAAGGGACAACAACGACATAGCCAACCGCGGGCTTTATTTCTACTTGTACGATAAATATTCCAAAAAAAATCCGACTATATTCTACCGTGACTCGACCTCTTTCGGCAAGCTTTCCAATGACGCCGGGCTAGGCGATATAACGCCGCACGATGTGCGGCTGGTCGTGCTTCCGGGCTATACTCCGGACGATAGTTTCCTTACGGAAAAGGACGCAAATCATCTGCTCGAGTATGTAAGCAAAGGCGGCGGCCTGTACGCGGTCTGCGACTCGGTTCTCCAGGTGGTGAACATTGGCGTCAAGTTTTTCAAGGACGAAAAAGGCAAGCTGTTTTTCGGCACCCGCAAATCCGAATCCATTGGCAACGGCCTGCTCGGCGACGGCATAAGAACGGCATCGTTCTCCGGCGAATACGACGCAAGCAGCTGCTACCGCGAAGTCCGGCTTGCGGGCGGCGCCAAGACAAGGTTCGCATACTATAACGGCCCAAGCCTGACGGTATGCAGGCAGGAAATGGCACGGGGGGGGGTGAAAATCCTGGCGCGCATAGTGAAAAAGACGTACGGCCCCGACATCGACCGGCCGCAAGGTGTGGGCTTTTTCGACATATTGCATGTCAAGTTGGGCGAGGGCGACATAGTGCTGCAATGCTCGCATATCGAAGCGCCGCTCGACTACCGCTTCCGCTATAGCCGCCCCCAGGGCGATGAATGCAAGGACAAGTTCAAAGAGCAGATAGAGCTCTACCGCCGCTACGTGAAAAGGTTCGAACGCACGAACGCCCGCCTGCGCGACCATATATACGAGGGCATTTTCGGTCTGGAGAGATAGGCCTGCCGTCCTTCATTCTCGGCGTTCCTTTGTCATTCCCGCGCAGGCGGGAATCCGATTGTATCTAAATAACAAAGCAACACTCGAACAATCGGAGGCCGTTCGGGGCTTATATATATGGCTTTATTTAGCAGCTTTCTTCTTCGCCCTAGGCTTTGGCAGGGGAATGACGGCCGCAAGTACGCGCACCATCTCAATCGCAAGCTCTATGTCTTCCATGTCGAGTATGTAATGCGGCTTGGCACCGTTATATGGCACCCCTTCCTCAGGCAAACGCCCATGCCGGGCAAACACAGCCTCCGTCTCGGGCAACCGCTTGACGAACACAGTGTTGTCGCAGACAAGCAACACAGGCTTGACGTCGCAATAGACCATATACTCGCCGAACATCTTGCGGCAAAAAATCTCCCCCGCGCCGACAACTTGCCCGCAAACCCAGTCGATATAGTCCTTGTTTGTGGCCATTAGAGGCTATTTCTTCTTGCGCGCACCCTTGCCGCGAACGCCCACGCCCGCTGCTGAAGAGCTCTTTATCTCCCACTGAAGCGCGATTGCCGGAGCCAAGAAGAATATTACGTTGAAAATCTTCCACTCGGCCAGAAGCGATATGGTCATGAATATCGCGTCCTCTGCGCCACAGCCGAAATACCACATCATCATGTCGACATAAGCCCTGCTGAACGTCAAAAGCCAGATTAGGAATATCAGAGCAAGG
>JAISGI010000014.1 GCA_031263095.1 Rickettsiales bacterium
TTTTTTAAGTATTTCGCCGATAGTCTCGCGCTTCGGGGGCAGGGCGCTCTCTACGCGCTCCTTTTCCTGCTGGGCGATAAGCTCTTTTTCGTTATAGGACATTTGGCCTTCCCTGCTGGGGTTTGCGTTTTGGTTATGATAGCCTCCCTCGCGCGCGAATTCAAGCCTTTTTTGCCATAAATTGAGGCACCTCCCCGAACAGCCGGGGGCTGTTCGGGGCAATATTGTATATGGCCTATTTTGCCCCTAGGGACAATATGCAAATAAACCCAAGCGGAGCCTTGGCGCTTACTCACCTACGGCTCGCCGCGCCTTTCCGCTTGGATTTATTTAGCTTATTATACTATTTTGTTATTATTGAACCTGTGGGCAAGTGGAGGCAACTCATAGAGTTGTCCTGCTTGTCCACAGGCTGAACATATATCTCCACCGCCGGAGGCCAACGCCCGCCCGCCTTAAATCCTTGACACCGGCCGCTTTACACATTATTATTCCCAAAAAAGGAGCGCCGTATGATAAACACCCTGTTTGTGCTGAATATAATAGTCGTCCTGCTGATGATAGGCATAATCTTGCTTCAGAAGTCCGAGGGCGGAGTCTTGGGCATGGGCGGAGGAAGCCGCGGCGCGCTGTTCACGACCGCGGGTGCGGGCAATCTTATAACCAAGACTACGTGGGTTCTGGGCTCGATGTTCTTCGTGATATGCCTTGTGCTGGCGTTTTTGGTCGCGCGCGAGAACGGCCAGGCCAAGTCGTTCATCGAGACTATGCAGGAACGCCAGGCCGAGCCCGCCAAGGAAGCAAAGGACGCCGCCGCGCCCGCGCTGCCGTCCGCACCGACGGAATAGGGCTTGACTTTTTGCGCTGAATTTATATAATGCGCGATGTTTTGTGGGGCTGTAGCTCAGCTGGGAGAGCGCTACGTTCGCAATGTAGAGGTCGTGAGTTCAATCCTCATCAGCTCCACCATTTAATTTAATGTTATGAGAAGGACTATCTTATGATCAAATCAAAGCAGATTATGTCGGTCATGCTGGTTGTTTTGCTTTCGGCATGCAGTATTCCGCCCCGGCTCGACAACCGCGACCTTACCCAGATTGGCATAGAATTCAACGAAAAGGTGTATGAAAAAGGCGCTCGCGGATATATTGTGCTGTCGGCGTATAACAACATCCCGTCCAGCGTCGTCGTCGACAGCTATGTGACGTTCGATAATGAACATGGCGACAGCTTCTCGATTCGTCTGTTCAATGGAGTACCGAAAAGCATAATGCTGCCGCCGGGGAAATATACCGTCACGAACTATTATTTATACGGGTTCAAGAGCATGGGCAACGCTTATACCACGGCGGGCATGGACGATCTGCAAAAGTCTTTCGACATCTCGTTTGAAGTCAAGGCCGGAGAGTTCGCATACCTGGGCGAGCTTTCCGTAATGGCAGTCAAGACCGGCCCGACGGAATCCAAGCTGTTCAGCGGCAGTTCGCAGACCAACTATGGCGTGAACGTATTGGCGGTGGACAAGTCCGACAAGATATCGGACAACCAGAAATCGTTGTATTCGATGCAATCCGGCAAGCCGTTCTCGACAAGGCTCGCCAATGTGAAAAAGAAGGACTAGGAGGATATTATGCGGTACAAGTTTTTCCCTTTGGTATTGCTGCTTTCTGCTTGCGCCTCCGTGGGCAGCAGCAGACTTGGCAGCGAAAGCTCCGTTCGTTCGAATCTCGATTCGGCGCCGATGGACAAGGCCGGCGTCATAGCCAAGTATGGCGAGCCGAACCTGGTTTTCCATAAGGACGGTCGCGAAATCTTCGAGTATAAGCGGATTTCCATAAGTGAAAGGCCGACAAGCTATATACCGATAGTCGCGCTTTTCTATAACGGGCATGACTACAATTTGCGCAACCTGTACGTGTATTTTGACAAGAACGGCAATATGTTGAAATACGACACGGTCTATGAATCCGGTAAGTATGAGAAAAAAGATTGAACATGGACAAGTCAAAGATATTGGCTTTTTTCGACGGCCAGACAGTGTTCATGCTAAGCACCATAGGACAGGGCGGAGCGCCGGAAACCCGCGGAAATTCCCTGTCTAGGGCATTGAGCAACAGATGAATTTCTAAATAGGAGATGGAAAATGCGTCGTTCCAAGATAGAGCATAGTATTATCGGTGCCGGCTTCGACATAAGAATCTTTTTCGCGGACGAGCTTGCCAAGCTAAGCCGCCGCGCCTACGGCAAGGTCATCCACCAGGACCAGATCACGCGTTCGTGGAATAACAAGGGTCACATCCGCCACGCACAGATTATCGAGATATGCGAAAGAAGGGGCCTCTCGCAAGAGGATTACAGCAAAATGTTAAGATCCGACCCTGCGTTGCGCGAAATAGACGCCCGGACAGAGGAGGCTTATGATAAAGGCTACGCCATCAGGGATAAATATTTATATTCATGTATGGAACAATCTAAGTAAGATTGGGCGGCGAAAATCTGCCGTGTAAGTATATGCTCGAACTGCTGTTCTTGGAGAAAAGCTATAAAACCCTCATGACCACCGCCTGCTGTACATGCCCTATGCGCGCGTTGCGAATTTTCGCCCCTCCCGCAAGCACAAGCTCGGACGTAGCCGCGTCCGCCGCGAAGTCGTAAAGCGCGCGACTCCCGGCCTCCACGCTCCGCTGGCTAAGCACCGCCCACATCCCCCCGGACGGCAGGTAAAGCGCGTCGTTCTCGGCCGATGATAGGGCAAGCACTTGCCCCGCCTCGGCAATGTTTTTTGGCAAAGGACACTTCGCCGCGAACCGGGCTTCTCCCTCCGGCGCAAGAGCCGCAAGCGTCGCGCGCGCAAGCCCCTTTTCCACGAACGCCGCCAAGGTTGCATTCGACAAATCGTCCCTAAGGAAACCCTTCGCGGCAATGGTCGCCGCAGGCACGTTGGCAAGATCTTCGCGCGCCATCGCTTTGCCTCCGGCCGAACCTCCGTCATGCGCGACAAGCGTTTTCTTGGTAAGGTCGTAGGTAATCTCGCCCGCAAGCCCGGTGAAAGACAAGTGCTCCGCGCTCGACCCGCGCCGCAGTTGTATGGCCTTGGTAGTCATGTTTCCCTCCTGTGTTGGTGAAAAGCGTAATAAAAAAAGGACGCACCGCGCCCTATAAGATGAAAGACTTTATACACCTTTTGTTCTCGAAAGTCAAGCGAAAAATCTTGTATTTGCCATGCGCATATAGTATTATCGCAAAGGAATGGAGAAAAGATGGACATAACTTTAAGCGGCGGCGCCGGCCGCATAGCCGCAAGCTTCAGTCAAAGCGCCAACCCGAACGCGCCCATAGCGGTGGTGTTCCACGACGCGCCCGCCCTCGGGGGAAGCATGAACGACCCCGTCGCCTACACGCTTTTCTACGCATTCAGACAGAACGGATTTTCGGTGATAAGGTTCAATTTCCGCGGCGCCGGCGGCACCGAGGGCGAATTCGAAAACGGCGAGGCCGAGCTCTCCGACGCCTCCGCTGTCGTAGACTGGATACAGGAGAAGAACGAGGACGCCCGGGGCTTCTGGCTCGCTGGCGAAGGCTTCGGCGCCTGGGTCGCGGCCCAGATGTTGATGCGCCGGGTCGAGGTCACGAATTATATAGCCATCGCGCCGCCGGCCAAGAAATACGACTGGAGCTTTTTCGCGCCCGTCCCGGTCGACGGCCTTGTCTTGGGCGCGGCCGGCGACCCCCTCTCGCCCGAGGAAAGCATAAACAACTTCGCCCGTGCGGTCAACCGGCAAAGGGCGGGCAGGGCCGAGGTCGAGGTTGTCCCCTGCTCCTCGCACCGCTTCGACGGGTGCTTGAAAGAGCTCTACTCCGCCATTGACAGGTATATAAAGGCCAAGATATAATTCTAGAAAAAGAGGTGAAAAATGCAACCTATCAAACATGTGAAAATCGGCGGCTTCGAGATGGGCAACGACTTGCCCTTTACCCTAATCGCCGGCAACTGCCAAATGCAGAGCCGCGACCTGTCCATGAAGACGGCGGAAAAGCTAAAGGAAATCTGCACCCGCCTTAAAATAAACTTGGTGTTCAAGAACAGCTATGACAAGGCCAACCGGAACGCTCTGACCGGCGAAAGGGGCGTCGGCCTCGACTACGCTATCCCGGTTTTCGACGAAATCCGCAAGACTTTCGACCTGCCGATAATGACCGACGTCCATACCGAGGAGCAGGTTGCTATCGTCGCCCCGCATGTCGATATGCTCCAGCAGCCGGCGTTTTTGATAAGGCAGACCGACCTCTCGGTCGCAATCGCGAAAACCGGCAAAGTCTGCAGCCTTAAAAAAGCGCAGTTCCAATCCCCGTTTGATATGAAGAATATCATCGGCAAGTTCGAGGGTTCCGGCAACTCGAGCCTCTGCCTGACCGAAAGGGGGACAAGCTTCGGCTACGGCGACCTGATAGTCGATATAAGGAGCTACGTTATACTTGCCGAATACGGCTATCCGGTGGTATGCGACGCCACGCACAGCGTCCAAAAGCCCGGCGGCATGGGCTCCTCGAGCGGCGGTGAAGCCTACATGGCGCCGATAATCGCCCGCGCAGCACTCTCGACCGGCCTGTGCTCCGCGATTTATATCGAAACCCACCCCGAGCCGTTGAAGGGTGGTTCCGACATGCACAACATGATTCCACTGATGTATATGGAGGAGTGCCTGAAACAGCTCAAGGACATCGACGCCGCTGCGAAAGCCAATCCCTCTCGCCGCGCCGAGGACTGGGACCAAAACGGCAAGCCGATTTAGCGCATGAAATAAACCGCCGCGAACAGCAATACGAACAATACGACAGACAACAGCTCAAGATGCTTCTCTATGAACCGCCGCGCCCTGTCGCCATAGGCGAATATTGCGCCTGCGATAAGATAGTACCGCACCGCGCGCGACACAAGCGAGGCCGTGACGAATACGGCAAGGTTTATGTGTATCATCCCGCTGGCTATGCAGATTATTTTGTACGGGAAAGGCGTAAGCCCGCCCGCGAACACGAACCAGTATCCCCAACGCTCGTACACTTCGGCGAAATCGGAAATCGCATACCCGAACCACCCCAAAACGCTCTCGCCGACCGGCGCGAATAGATAGCCAAGATAATAGCCCGACACACCGCCAAGAATACTCGCGATAAGGGCGATTGTGGCAAGGTGCCACGCACGCTTCGGCGCCGCGAACATCATGGGAATCATGATGATTTCGGTGGGCAGGGGGAATACCGTGCTGCCGAAAAACGCTATGCCGACAAGGCCCCAAACCGCATATTCCGTCTTGCTCACCCGCAGAGCCCAATCATAGATTTGTTTCAAAAGTTTTTTCATTTCAATCCGTAAATTCAAGTTATTCTGGTAGTATATCCGAATTCCTACATCCCTCGACAGGCGCCAGGTTCTCCTGCTCCACTTCCGAGAAAAGCTTGTGATAGGCCACGCGCCCGCCGCCGGCACGCTTCGCCGCCTCGGCCGCAGTCTTGGCCGCGGCGATAATCTCGTCCGCGGTGTCGCCGGAAAATGGATACGAGGCCACACCGATAGAGTACGATACGCTCCCGTCGCCCTTGTGCACGGCTCCCGGCGCCATAAGACTGGCAAGCACGCCATCGGCGATTTTCTTTATCTCGTCTTGGCTATAGACATCCTGGATTACGACCAGGAACTTGTCGGATTTGAGCCGCGCGACGGTATAGCTTTTGTCAAGCGCACGCTTGAGGATTTGCGCGGTTCCCTTCAGAAGCTCGTCCCCGCAGGCATAGCCCTGCGCCGCGTCGAATCCGGAAAACGAATCCACGTTGATGTAGGCGACCGTCGCGACCGACATGTACTTTTCCGCCCGCGCGATAATGTACTCAAGCCGCGGCTTCAATGCGTAATGCGACAAAAGGCCGGTAAGCGGGTCGAAGTTCGCATTCAGGTTGTCCGCGATTTCGGTCATCGCAGGATGAGGAGTGCACACTCCGACGAAATGATGGTTCTCGCCAAGGATGTTCGATATGGCCGAGAACGCGGCCTCCATAGGCACCATCTCGCCCTTGGCATTCCTGGCTTGGACGCTCCCGTTCCATTTTCCTGTGGACACAAGGTCGTGGATGAAAGCCTTGTAAGCATCCGGCGAGGCGCTTCCCGCAAACAGGAATTTCGGAAGCAGGCCGATAAGGTTCTCGCGCGCATCTCCGATGATGTTGCACATGGCGGTGTTCACGGCGGCGATTTTCCCCACCGCGTCCAGGATTACCACGCCGTTCTTTCCTACCTCGAAAAGGCTTGCCGCGAACAGGGGAATCTCCTCCGGCGATAGGGGCAGGATGAACATGTTGCCGTTGTGCTTTTTGGAAAACATTTTCCCTCTTGTAATTTTTCCGTATTATCTGTATTATACTGGGAAAATAAGCAAGGGTCAACAATATAATGAAGTTTGCCTCTCCGCGCGGCGCGATGCTGTTCATAGGATTTTTTGCGCCCCTTTTCATAGTCGCGGCCCTAAGGTGGCTCGACCACGGTTTCGGCATAGTCGAAATAGCGCCAGTGTTCTTCCACATGTTCGGCAACCTCGACGGAACCGACCCGTCTTTTATATGGAGCTTTTTCCGCTATGTCCTGCTTGCTCCCGCGGCCGAAGCTTTTGCTCTTGTCTGGCTTAGCCGCAGGTTCCGCGCCGCATGCATTCCCGCTCTTGTCCTGACCTATGGCTTTTTCGCATGGTTCGCTCTCAAGACGTACAAGATTATGGCGGCGATTCCTGCCAATCAGGGATTTTTTGCCAAGCCGACCGACTTCTACGAGAAGAATTACGTCGCGCCCGTTGCCGCGGATATAAAGTTTGGGACGAAACGTAGCGTGGTCATACTGGTGCTCGAGAGCATGGACGATTCATACCGCGAGCCTTCTCTCTTCGGCCGCAACCTTATTCCCCGCCTGTCCCAAATGATGGACAAGGGCGAGCATGTCGAAAATTATACGTCCGTTTCAGGGTTGAACTTCACGATGGGAGGTTTGGCGGGCATGCTCTGCGGCCTGCCGGTGAACTATATCTATAACCGGGGCGACTGGCTTGGCAAGGTGCTCCCGAACGCGACCTGCGCGCCCGAGATTCTAAAGGCTCAGGGCTACGACACGGCCTACTTCGCGGCCGGCCGGGCAAGCTTCGGCGGCATAGAGTACTTCATGTCCGGCCACGGGGTCGAAAAAATCCTTGACGGCAAACACTTCCGCGACAAGTACGGCGAAAAAAAGCTCGGACCCAAATCTTGGGGCGGAGTGAACGACGAGAAGCTGTTCGAGTTTATAAAGGTCGAGCTTGCGCAGATTAAATCCCAAAACCGCCCTTACTTCGCGGTTGTTTCGACCATGGACATGCACGCGCCGGGCTTCCTCTCGCCAAGCTGCGTCGAGGCCGGTGGCGATAAAGGCGACTTCAGGGACGTGGTGTCCTGCGTCGACACGCTTACCGCCGATTTTGTCGATTGGCTGCGCGGGTTCGACAGGGAAGCGGTTATATTGGTGCTTGCCGACCATAACACGATGAGGAATTCTATTTCAAGCGGGCTCGACCGCTCTCCGCGCCGCAATTTGTTAAACGTCATGCTGAACGCGCCCGGCAAGATTCCGGCGGACAGGAGCGCGCTTGCAATCGACTTTTTCCCGACTATAATAAGAGCGGCCGGCGGAGATGTGAAGGGCTGCCGCCTCGGGCTCGGCCGCTCGCTTTTCGCGGATTGCGCTACGGGGGGGGGTAAGACGCTGCTGGAACAGTTCGGCGTGGACGAGCTTGTCTTGAAGCTTACCTCGCCGAACGCGCTGTATAACAGGTTTATGGGTATCGACAAATGAAGACGCTATATATTGACACCTCCGGCGAGAAGGTAATCCTCTGCTCGCGCTTTGACGGCACGGTAAAGGAAGCCGCAAGCGAGGGCGCAAAGTCCCAGAACGAGGAATTCTTCCCGCTCCTGCGGAGTTTCCTTGACGGCACGAAAATCGCCGATTTGGATTTGATAGTGGTGATAAGCGGCCC
Organism: Rickettsiales bacterium; assembly: GCA_031263095.1. Lineage (GTDB taxonomy): Bacteria > Pseudomonadota > Alphaproteobacteria > Rs-D84 > CACZYB01 > WQWV01. The sequence goes on from JAISGI010000014.1 coordinate 8,052, forward strand.
AGGAAGCTTCACGGGGATAAGGCTTGGCCTCGCCGCGGCCAAGGGCTTCGCAATCGGCGCGAAAACGCCGGTAATCGCCCTCGACGCGTTCAAGGCCATGTGGATTTGCGGCGCGCGCGGCACTCTAAGGATAAGCGCCGGCGAAAACGAAAGCTTTCAGGCCGAATTGGACGACGCGGGCGCACTGGTCGGCGAATATGGTATTGTCGGGGAAGCCTCCGTGCCCGCGGTCATAAATCCGCCCCAAGTCCTTGAGTATTTCGAGAAGACATTCGACAAAGCCGCATTCGTAGAGACCCGGCTCGAGCCGTTATACATCCGCCCCCACTACGCACAGAAATCGACGTGCTAACGTCGCCCCCGCGGAGGCGGGGCCCGGTTGTTCAAAAATAACTTGCGCCCGATTCGAAATAGTGGTATAATAAGGGCGAACAGGGAGAATTTTCATGATAAAATTTTTGAAAAGCAACTATTTCTTGGCCTTTATAGCCGTCGCGCTTGCTGGCTTGGTCTTCGGTGCGGACGTGCTTGCCCAGGCTGTACCCGTACCCGACGCAAGTGAAGTTCCTGCCGACAGCCTTGGTCAAAGTACGGGCCCGTTCGCCAAGTTCTTGGCCCGCGCCGCGCACCTGTTCCAGGTCAGCCGCAACGCGCTGTTCGTTGTCGCCGCTTTCGTATTCATAGGATTCGCATGGAACGCTATAAACAAGGGCTCAATAGAGTGGGAGAAAATAGCATATTTGCTTATCGGCTTGGTACTACTCGGCGTCGCCGGCTTCATCGTCGCCTACATGGCCGACCCGTCCGGCACCGAAAATCTCCAAACCGGCTATGGCTTGCACGACAAGGCTGGCTGGGGGACTTAGTGTAGGGCTTCGTAAATTTTCTGCGCAAGGCCGAGGGAAATCCCCTCGGCCTTTTTAAGTTCCTCGACACTCGCGTTCACAATATTTTTCACCGACCCGAAATAGTTGAGCAGAGCCTTTTTCTTGGACGAACCGATACCCTCGATGTCGTCCAGAGCAGAATGCCCAAGCTCCTTTTCCCGCTTGCGCCGGTGCGCGGTAATTGCGAACCTGTGCGCCTCGTCCCTCAACCGCTCGAGGTAAAAGAGCAACGCCGACCCGGGCTCAAGCTTGAACGGCTCCCGCCCCGGCACCACAAGCGTTTCATTGCCCGCATCATG
>JAISGI010000042.1 GCA_031263095.1 Rickettsiales bacterium
GCTTAGTTACGGCTTCATCGGAATTGCCGCGTTCGACCAGTCCTCGTTCTACGAGTTCGACGACTTCGGCGACTTCTTCTATGACCAGTACGACGACCTTTTGTATGTCGAGGGTGGAAGCATAGATAGCCAGGCGATTGGAATGAACATCTTCATCCCGCTTGGCGACTTTATCGGCTCTCTGTTTGACGGCACCATCACGCCCTATATCGGCGCGGGGTTCGGCGTGTCGTACAACAAGGTAGCGGACTATTACGTCTATGACGAGATGGGGTTCGCGGAGGTGCCGCTTGACGACTCGGGCCTGCCGTTCGACCCGGAGTATTTCGACGACCTGTCGGGCTATTACGAGTGGGACGGGTGGCTTACGCATTTCGGCGCGACCACGAAATCCACTATGTGGAACCTCGAGCTTGGCGTCGAGGTTTCGGTCAATAAAAAAACCAAGCTCGACTTTTATGTCAAGCAGAGCAGTTTCGGCATAGTGAAATCGAAGGGGGACGTTGAGGCCACGTACGAGGCAACAAGCATACTCTACCCCGACCCGGAGGAAGTGGATGAGTTCGGCGAGCCGCTTTGCACGCTTGACGCCGAGGACGAGGGGTACTGGTACAATCCGGACACGGGCTGGTGCGAGCTTGACCTTGGCCCGTCTACAACATACATCAACGACGCTCCGCCCGAAGAGGGCCGGATACAGAACACCGAGATGGGTGTAAGGCTTAGGGTGATATTCTGATGAAGCGGATATTGGCCATTGCTGTGCTCCTGCTGCTTGCCACCGAGGCGAGGGCGGACTATGTGCTTGGCCAGAACGCGTATCCGGTTGCGCCGCGGATAAACTCGGTCTATGCCTCGCCCATGCGCCGTTCGGTCGAGATTCCGACCTATGGCAAGAACAAGCATGTATATTTCCGCGACATGCCGGAGAAGGACGAGGGCGACTTTTCGGGCGGCGGGCTTTACGCCTTCGCTGCGTTCATGACGGGAAGCACGACGGGGGGCATGAACCTCGAGCACGAGTACGACTTTGGCTCGACCGGGAATTCGGACATGGGCGGGGCGACCGGAATTTCGGTCGGGTTCGGGCGGCGCGTGAGCCCCAAGCTGCATTTCGAAGTGTCGTATTCGAGCTTCCGTGGGATGAACTATGGCGACTGGACGAAAGTGCTCGAGGAAATAGAGGAAGAAGTTGGAGAGGAAGACGAGTGGGAAGAGGGCTATGAGGATGAAGACCTCGGCGAAGAGGAGTTTGCGGCGTCGCTTCACAAAAAGCGCGGTTCGCGGCGCGGATTGTCGCTTGCCTCGTCCGGCCTCGGGCGCAGTTTGGGTCTTGGCCGTGCGCGGGCGGGCGAGGAGGAATTCGTGGATGAAACCGCCCCCTCGGGGCCGCAGGCCGTGGATTACTATCCGGTCTATGGCGGCGGTATAACGTCCGATTTCATCGGCCTTGGCCTTATCTATCGTTTCGACAACCTGAACATATTGGGCACGGCGTTCAAGCCCTATATAGGCGTGCACTTCGGGTATGCTATGAACACGATTTCCGACTATACGGTCGAGGACGCGGACGGGTGGGTCGAGAACGACCTTATCGACCTTGGCTTGGACGAGGAGCCGCTTTACGACGAGGACGGGTACGGGAATATAGATATTGCCGCGGTGTGTCCGTCAATAGATGATTCCTGCACCGAGACGTCGTACTATGGCGGCGAGGCGCGGTTCTTCGGCAATACGACGCGCGTGTTCGGCTATGCGCTCGAGCTTGGCGTGTCGATGGCTTTGGAGAGCAACCTTTCCTTGGAGTTCTTCTATCGCATGAACAAGCTTGGGCGTGTGGCGACGGCAGGGCAGGTGCTTTCGCACTATACGGTTGAATCCTCCGAGTTCTATTACCTTATGGATCCGAACTACAATGCGCCCATAGATATAGACCCGACGAGCCCCGAGTATGTGGACGACGCGACGTTCACCGCCCTTGTCGGCGAGTGCGAAGACTTGGGTGGAGAGTATGACGGCAATGCGATGTGCAACTTCTATTACGATCCTGAAGATGAAACCACCATGCTCAACCGCACTACGGAGGCGGGGGATTTGAACGTCAACGTGTTTGGAGTCAAGCTCAAGTACAATTTCTAAGCGCGCTGCACGCTATGATTCTGGCGCAGATTCTGGATATACCCTATAACTCCTTGCTGAGTCCAAGTATCTATTACTTTCGTCGCGTCGGAGTCGGAATAGCCGGTGATTTTCTTGAGCCGTTTCTCGCTTATGCCGCCCTCGTTCTTTTCAAGCAGGACGTTCACGAACCTTTTGAGCCGCAGGTCGGTTATTTCCGGGAAGGTGTTATAGAACAGCGCCTTTTTTGCCAAAACATTGAACAGCTCGCGCGAGTGGATCACGGCGTCCTTGTAGCACCCTATATAATAGTCGAGCCAGGGCGTGATGTCTATGCTGCGTTTGCTCGTTATCATCAAGTTGTCGTAATAGCCCTTGGACTTTTTCTCGAACTGATTGCTCATGGAGTACAAGCAGCAATCGCTCCTATTATGCCTTGCCTGCATCATGGCGACGAGGCCGCGCGCAATACGGCCGTTGCCGTCGGCGAACGGGTGGACGGCGACGAACCACAGGTGGGCTATGGCGCCCTTTATCACCTCGGGCGTCATGATGTCCTTGTTTATCCAGCCGACAAGCTCGTCCAGCATGGGGCCGACCTTTTCCGGGCCGGGCGCCTTATATACTATATTATTGTAGAAGTATTTGGCGTCGACGACATATACGTCGTCGGTGCGCAGGTGTCCGCCCTTGACCGGGTTGCGGCCCTCGACGTCCTCTGGGAAGAGCCATTTGTGCCAGCGCAAGAGCCGCGCGGTTCCCATCGAGTCCCTGTAATTCTGCCGCGCGTCGAGGAGGATTTTGACCACTCCCTCGGGCTTGGGGTCGATTTTGTACACCTCGTCCAGCTTTATGCGAAGGTGCCGGGCCACGATTTGCAGGGTGTTTTCAAAGCTCGAGACCTCTCCCTCTATCAGGTTGGATTTGACAGCCTCGGTCGTGGTATTGTCGAGGCGGATTTTCTTGTAGATTTCGGGCGAGTATTTGGGAAGTTCGTCCATGAAGCGGTCGGCTATGGCCTGCGCCCCGGCAAGCTTGGCGTCTATGGCCTGCTTGTCCCACGTAAATTTAGGCCAGGCGGGGTTGTCGTATATATAAGTCCTGTCGTCAGGTTCGGTGAATGCCTGGTTGCGGCTGTCATATTTTCTCATAATTGACGAAAATACCTGGGGGGGGGGTATTTTGTCAAGTAAATCTTCTTGCCATTGTCCAAATTCCTGCTATAATCTTTCCGGCAAACAAGGAGAAACACTATGATTGAGCGGACTCTTGTAGTTCTGAAGCCCGACGCGGTGGAGCGCAGGCTTTGCGGGCAGATACTCAGCATGTTCGAAGAGTCGAGCATGCGCGTCATCGCGGGGCGGATTTTCATGCCGACGCGCGAGCTGCTCGACCGTCATTATCCGAAAAGCCGCGCGTATATAGAGTCGCTCGGGCACAAATCCTTGAACAACTTCGCGCAGAACGGTATGGACATAAAGGCGGTTATGGGCACGGACGACCCGTTCGAAATCGGCGGGCGGATACGTGGCTGGCTTATCGAATATTTCACCGAGGGACGGGTATTCGCTATGGTTCTCGAGGGCAACAACGCAATCAAAATGGCGCGGAAAATCTGCGGCCCGACGATGCCGATGGATGCGGCGCCGGGCACCATACGCGGCCGGTTTGCGGTCGACGGCGCGGACTTGGCCAACTCGGAGAACCGTTCTCTTCGCAACCTTATCCACGCCTCGGGCGATCTGGACGAGGCGAAGTATGAAATTGAACTTTGGTTTGGGAAAGACTATGACCGAGCGTGAACTTTCGTTTGAGGAGGCTATGGTCGAGCTTGACACTATCGTCCTTAAAATGGAGCGGGGTGAGGTGAAGCTTGCCGAGCTTGTCGCCTATTACGAGCGTGGGGCGCGGCTTCGCGCGGTGCTTGAAAAAATGCTTGCCGAGGCGAAGCTTAAAATAGAAAAAATCGGCGAGGACGGGGCGACCACGCCTTTCCCTCCCGCCGGCGGCGAGCAAGCTTAAACGGAAGGGTGGCAGAGCGGTCGAATGCGGCGGTCTTGAAAACCGTTATGGGCGCAAGCCCATCGGGGGTTCGAATCCCTCCCCTTCCGCCAATTACTCAATCACAGCAGCGACATTTGAGTGTCTTCTTCGGCGGGTTTGCGGCGGGTGAAGTTGGACTTGGCAAGCTCGAGCAACTCCTGCTCGATTTTCCTTAAAAACGGCGAGGCGGGCGGCTCGATAAACCTGCCGTACTGTTTCCTTTTCATCGCGCGGGTCAAGAACAGGCGGCGTTTGGCGCGCGTCATGCCGACGTAGAAGAGCCGGCGTTCCTCCTCGACATCTTCGGCGCGGTGGAATGGCAGCAGGCCGTCCTCGAGTCCGACGATGAACACGCACTTGAACTCGAGCCCCTTGGAGGCGTGGAGTGTCATAAGGGAAATCCTGTCCGCCCTTTTGTCGAGCGTGTCGATTTCCGAGAGGAGCGAGGTTTCACGGATGAACTCCTCTTTGTCCTTGCAATTCTCGGCGAGGGAGAGTAGGCATTGCCTTATATTCTCGGCGCCGTCGAACTTTTCGATTTGGGGCGTGAGCGGTTCGGAGTCGGTCAGGTTTGCGAGCAGCTTTTTTACCTCCTTATTCTCGGCGAGCGGGCCCTCGGAGAGTTTGGCGAACGGCATGCCGGAGCGGTCGAGCGCCTCGACAAGCGGTTCAAGTTGCGACGATGCGCGGTACAATACCGCAAAATCTGCGAACGAAAGCTCGCCGTCCCCGTCGCCGGCGCGGCCGGTATCGACGGAGTAAAAACTATGGCCGCCTATCAAGTCTTCGATTGTTTTTATCACGAATTCGGCCTCGGCCTTGTCGGTCGGTGCGGCGTGGATTGTTATCTTGTCGCGGGCGTCGTCGGTCGCGCTTATCACGCTCGAGCCGATGACCTGGTTCGAGGCGTCGACTATGGTTCCGGCGGAGCGGTAGTTGTTCCTCAGGCTTATTATTTTCGCACCGGGGTAGTCGGTTGCGAAGTTTTCGAAGAACTTGGCATCTCCTCCGCGGAACCCGTAAATCGACTGGTTCGGGTCGCCGATTGCGCAGAGCCAGCCGTCCTTGTCCGCGGGTGCGAGGAGGCGTATCAGCTCGTACTGTTTCTCGTCTATATCCTGGTATTCGTCGACCGAGACGTACCTGAACCTGTCGCGGTACGCTTGGGCGAGGGAGGTGTTTTCGCCAAGCAATTTCACCGTCAATATTATCAGGTCGTCGAAGCTTAGCGTTGCGTCGTCGGTTGGTTCAGCTTCGACCTTGAAGTCCTCGGGCAGGCCGGCTAGTGCGTAATTTTCCTTCAGGACTGCAAAGCAGAGCGAGTGGAAAGTGTGGATGTTGGTTTTGCATTTCAGGCGCGACTTCATTTCCTCGGCCGCGCGTTTCGTGAACGTGATTGCGAGGCAGTTTTCGGGCGGTACAGTTTTATCCTCGACGAACCTTGCTATGCGGCGGGTAAGCACTGTGGTTTTGCCCGAGCCGGGGCCCGCGACAATAAGCAGCGTGCGCGAGTTGTCATCGACGGCGCTCTGCTGGAACTCGTCGAGTGTGGCGGGTGCGTGCGGCTTTTTCGGTTCATGTGTCGGTGCGAGTTTAACGGGCGCCTCGGCAGTTTTCTTTTTCGCACGCGGCTTCATGTCGAATAGCATGCCGCCGTCGAGTTCGCCCTCATTGAACAGGCTTATCACGCCGTATTCGCCGTCGAAGCCGGGGCTGCGTATGACCTTGCCGGCGCGCAGGCGCAAGATTGCCTCGGCGAGTGTAGCGCCGCCGGTTTTTGCTATATCCTCTATCGGCGTTTGGCGCAGTATGGTCAGTTCGGGGCCGAGTTTGGCGAGCAGGGTTTCGTATGCCGCGACGACGGATTTGCTTGATGTGCCGACGCCCAAGATTTCCGCCAATATTTCCTGCAGCGGCACAAGGCTGAACGTTTTTCCCGCGGTTGCGGGCGGCGTTATTTCGCCCCTGCGGTCGGCGAGGACGTTCACTCTATTTAATACTCCGATTGTCAGCGGGCGGCCGCAGACTGGGCAGATTCCGCCGCACTTTTCCGTTTCCTCCGGCTCCAAACACACGTCGCATTTGCGATGGCCGTCGACGTGGTATTTGCCCTCCTCGGGGAAGAATTCTACCGTGCCGACGTAGCCCTCGCCGGTTTTGAGGGCTTTCAAAATTCCGAAATAATCGGGTTCGCCGTCGAATACGGTCGCTTCTCGTGCGAGGTTCGCGGGCGAGTGTGCGTCGGAGTTGGAGACCAGGCGGAACTTGTCCAAGCTTGACACCCTCCAATTCATTTCCGGGTCGGAGGAGAGGCCTGTTTCGACCGCAAAAATGTGCGGTGCGAGGTCGCCGTAGCATTCCTCTATGCTGTCGAATCCGGATTTCGAGCCGAGCACGGAGAACCATGGCGTCCAGATGTGCGCCGGGATAATATACGCGTCGTCGCCGGAGTCGAGTGCTATTTCTAGCAAGTGTCTTGAGTCTAGCCCCAATATCGGGCGGCCGTCGGACTTGATGTTACCTATGGAGCCGAGGCGGTTCCTGAATTTCTCGGCGGCCTCTAGGTCGGGCACCATTACTACGTGGTGGACTTTCCTGGTCTTGTCGCCTTTCTTGTATATCGTCGAAATTTCGACGGAGAGGACGAAGCGGACGGGGCTTGCGCTGTTTTTCAATTTGAACACCCCGGGGCCGGCGGGCTCGAGTTTCTCCTTGATTTCGGCGAACCAGGCGGGATGGGTGAAGTCGCCTGTGGCGAGTATTCCTATGCCTTTCTTCTCGGCCCACTGCGCGAGCTCCTCGAGGTTGCAGGACTTGCTTGTTGCGCGGGAATATTTCGAATGTATGTGCAGGTCGGCGTAGAACATTTCATACTCCCATCGGGGCCCGGCGTTCTTTTTTAAGCTTGGGCTTCAGGCGCTGGTCGAGCACTACTCGTGCGTGATATTGCCGCACGGTCCTGCCGCCGAGGGTCATCTCGGTCACGTCGACCTCGGGCACACGCCTTATCGCGCCAAGCACCGGGCGCGGCACCTTCGATAGCTCGACAATCTCGGTATTGTCCCGGAACAGCGCAAGGCCGCGGCGCAAATCATAGACCAGAAAAGCGCCACGCGGGTTATATTCGCGCGCGAGCAGGACAAGCATAACCTTGCCGCTTGCCCCCAGGATAAAATCGAAGCTTTCCTCCACGACGACCATAAGGCGAGCATAGCGAAACTTGCCCTTGATTTCAAGCCCAAAATGCGTTATAATCGCGATATGAGCAATTACTCCGACAACCCTTCGATGGACGAGATTCTTAGCCGCATCAAGCGCGCGCTTGCGGGGCGCGAGGCGGGCTCGGACGTTCCTGTCGCGGAGAGCGCCCGTTTCTCCCGCATCGAAGAAATAAAAGAGTATGCGAAAAAGCCAGATGTTGCCAAAAAAATCCTGAGCGATTTCGTGGCGGACGATATGTTCATACGTCCGTCTTTGGCGTCCGTGGGCGCGCAGGCGGAGGCTCCCTCGGCGGCGGGCGTGCGCAAGGTTTTCCGTCTTACCCGTCACATGAAAGCTTTCAAGCGTCCCGATTTCGCCGGCGTGGATTTCGAGCGGTTATGCGCAATTCTTGCCGACCGGATGAGCAAGGACTTGACGATTTCCTATCTTGCGCCGAAGGTCGAGGAGTGGCTGCGCGAGAACATGGCCGACTGTGCCAAGATTGCCAAAAACTAGGATTTGCTTATCGCGGCGGCGGCCATGGCCATGTTTCCGGCGTGGGAGAGGCTTATGCTGATTGTAAAACCCTCGAGTTCGACCGCGGGGACGCCGTTCTTTTTCACCACCTCTATATCGCGATAATGCACGCCCGAGACGCCAAGGCCGGCAAGCGCCTTGACCACCGCCTCTTTGGCGCAGAACCTTGCGGCGAAGTGTTGGGCGGGGTGGGCTTGGGCGCGGCAGTATTCGACCTCGGCGCGTGTGAAAATCTTGTCGAAGAACGCTGTTTCGCGCTCCTCGAACCGGTCGATTTCCTCTATGTCGCATCCGATTGAAAACATCTTTCAAAGTATAGACCTCGAAAAGGCTCTTGTCAACCCGGATGCAAAATTATCTTGACAAAAAACCATGGGGGGGGGTATTTTTGTTGTTCGACAACTTTGGTGAGCCATGGCTTCGAACTATTTCAAAATAATTCAACCTTATGAATTTCCAAACCGCTACGGAATGACCGAGGGGAGCGTGTCGGCCTTTTCGGCCGAAGAGGTGCTGCTTGCGGACGAGCTTGCCCGTTTCAACGAGCTGGTGGCCGATAAAATGCGGAAAGCCGCCGAAAAGATTGCCAAGCGCGAACAAAAAAGGAAATAATCACATGAAATTCCCATATAAAGACGTGGCGGTACGCCGCGGCATAGATATAGTAGACAACATTCGCCACGAAAGCAACAACAGCCAGGTCTTGAACCGTTTCGTGTTGAGCTCGGTCGGCGCGCTTGACGAGCGTCCGTTCATGCAGGCTCTTGTGAACTCGCCGGACGGTGCGGCCGCGGCGGCGATAAACCTCGCCTCGGGCGGCATGGACTGGGCTATACCCGCGGTATGGCAATACGCGCTAAGGGACAGGCAGGCCTATTCCATAGCAAGCTATGAACTCGGCTTTTCCGGTGCGGACATAGTGAACCTGAACCCGGGTTTGGACTTCAAGCCGGAGATGATAGCTACCTCGCGCGGGAACGTGCGTTCGCTAAGCGTTTCCACTCCTGAAAACCACGAGGCGCGTCGCGCGGTCGCGCAAAAGCTTGAGGGCAACGCGGTGCTGTTCGATCAAGAAAAGGTCAGGGGGATTATCGCTACCAACAAATATACGTTTTCGGACGTCGCGCACATGACGGGCATTGGCATAGGCGAGCATCCGCTTGTCGTCATGAACATCGGCGGCTTCGCGTACAAGTCCATAGAGGAAGTGGCGGTCATGCTTGGCGACATAGCGCATGCCGGGCCGGACGTCACCGCCGTGTTCACGATGAGGCAGGGCGCGCCCTCGTTCCGCGGCAAGGCGGCGGGGCACAAATCCTATATCGAGCGCGACTATGTTTTGGACGCGATGAGCGCCGTTGGGTTCAAATCGGCCGATGTAATACCTCCGTCGTCATGGCTTGCCCAGGCCGCGAGGGAGCTTGACATCTCGATTGCCAGGCTTGACAGGAATCCGGATTTGGAAAACATAATAATAGCCAAGACCAAGGCGCACTAGTCCGCGAGTATCCTATATCCGCGCGGAATGCGCGAAAGCTGGCGCATGGCTTCGGCCTCGAGAACGTCCCTGGGCATGGCGGCGTCGGATTCAAGCGCGGCTGCCTTGGCCCTAAGCGCGGCGCGAGTCATGGATTTACCTGCGGCCTGCGTCTCAAGCTTTGCCACCTCGGCGCGGCGGTTCACAAGCGCGAAGAGGCTATAGCGTCCGAACGAAATCCTTAGCAGGGACATTGCGCCAAGGAACGCGAAGAACCCGACCATAAGCAATACAAGGCTTTTCCTCATACGCATAGCATAGCATTTTTGGCTTTACAGCGCAAGCGGTTTGTGGCACTATCTGCGCATGAAAATCGGGTCGCTCGACATAGACGCACCTGTTTTCCTCGCCCCTATGGCGGGGATTACGGATAAGCCCATGCGCGAGCTTGCGCAGAGTTTCGGCGAGCAGGTAGTCGCGGTAAGCGAAATGGTGCCCAGCAACTCTCAAGTCGCGCTTGCCGGGCGTTCGCACATTGCCCCACGTGCCGCTCGTATGTTCTCGGCCGTGTCGGGCGTGGGTGTGAATTCGGTGCAGATTTTCGGCTGCGACCCCTCTATCATGGCCGAGAGCGCGCGGATGAACGAATCGCTTGGCGCGGGTATAATCGACATAAACATGGGTTGTCCGGCGCCGAAAATAGTCAAGAACAAGAGCGGGGCCGAGCTTATGCGCGAGCCGGAGTTAGCCTCGCGTATTATCAGGGCGGTCGTGGGTGCTGTCAAGGTGCCGGTATCGGTGAAAATCCGTACCGGGTGGGACTCTTCGTCCGTGAATGCGGTCGAGTTCGCGCGGATGGCGGAGGGTGCGGGCGCATCGTTTCTTGCCGTACATGGGCGGACGCGGGCGCAGATGTACTCTGGTGTCGTTGACCTTGCCACCATTGCGGCGGTCAAGCGGGCGGTCAAAATTCCGGTTATCGGGAACGGGGACATTGTTGACCCTGCCTCGGCTCGGGCGATGATGGATAAAACTGGTGTCGACGGGGTGATGATTGGCCGTGCGGCGATTGGCGCGCCTTGGTTGCCGGCGCATATCGCTCATTATATCCGCACCGGCGCGGTGCCGGCCGAGCTTGCCCAAGGTGTGCGTCGGGCGGTGCTTTTGCGGCATTTGGCGGCTATGATTTCGCAATATGGAGAGAAAGCCGGGGTCATAAACTTCCGCAAGCATTTGGCGTGCTATTCCCGCGGTATAAAGGGCGGGGCGGAGTTTCGCAGGGTCGCGAACACTTTGTCCTCGGCGGGCGAAGTCGAACAGCTTGCGCGGGAGTACTTTTGCTAATTACTCGGGTTGCTCGGCAGTTTCGAGCGCGGCGACTATGCGTTCCATGGTCGCGTCGTCCATCGGCTCTTTGGCACCGGGGGCGAATATGTCCGAGAGGGACGGCAGGGCGGACGGTGCAAGCGAGCAGACCTTGACGTTTTCGTGTGCCCACTCGTCCGAGGCCTTGGCTGCGTTCAGGATTTCCGCGCCCTCAACGCACACGCAGGCGGTTATGGGAAGCGCGGTCTCGCGTCCTATGATTTCGGTGACGGATTTCGCGGCCTCGGCGGCGCGTATGACGGGCGAGGGTGCGGAGGAAGCCTCGCTGAACCACATATTTTCGCCTGCGGACTCTTCTTCGCCGGCAAGCCAGGAACCGTCCCGGTTAAACATCTGGACTACGGCGATTTCGTCCTTGGCAAGCACCAGATAGTCGACGCCCGAGGATCCTACGCGTATTTCGGAGAGCAATTTCGCGCCGGAAGCAAGCAGGATGTTTTCCATACTGGCGTTTGTTTCGGCCGTTATTTCTGCGAAGCCCCATTTTGGCGTGGCGGCGAGTTGAGGGGCTGGGACGGGTTCGGCCTCGACTGGCTCTGCCTTGGGCGCGAGGTTGGCGTGTGAGAGGATTGGCGCGGGTTCGGCCATGACGGGTGCCGGTACTGGCTCGAGCGGTTCGGTTTCCTGCCGCGTCTTCATGTTGTCCATGACCTCCTTTATCTTGCTTTGGAGGGCGGCGCGGCTTGCAGCCTCGTCTATGACGGGTGCGGCGGGGGCAACTACGGCGACGGGTTCGGGAGCGGGTTCGGGCGCCTGCATGCTTTTATATAGAGTTTCTTCCTTGGGCCCGGCTTCGCTTTGCTTTGCCGAGGCGAGCTTTTCGGGCGCGGGAATGGGTTCTGCTGGCTTTTCAGCGGGCGCGGGTTCCGGCTCAATCGGCGCGGGAGTGGGTTCAGGCTCGGACAACGGCGCAGGTTTGGGCGCGGTGGCCTTTTTCGCGAAAGCCTGCGAGATTAGGCCATAGGCCATGGTGCAGGCGCCTATCGCGATAAGCAGCGTCGAAACATTTATCGAAAGATTCATTTTACCCTCGTTTGGTTCAGGGGTACTTTAGACATATAGACAAATATTGTCAAGAAAAACTTGACCTATCCCTGTTTCGCGTTGAAGCGGGGATTCTTTTTATCAAGTGCGAACACGGTTTTGCCGCGGCGGACAAGTTGAATGTCCTTGGAGCGTTTCTTGGCTGATTTGAGCGAGCTTTTGGTCTTCATTTTACCGTTCCTTGAGCGAAAATTTTTCGTTATTTTATATGAAATTTCCTTGAAAGTCAAGCAATTTCGCGCTATAATCTTCGCATGTCAGAATTCACAATATACACCGACGGGGCGTGCAGCGGAAACCCGGGCGCGGGCGGCTGGGGCGCCATAATAGACTCCTCCTCCGGGCGGCGCGAAATGCATGGCGGCGACGTGCTTACCACAAACAACAAGATGGAGCTTTTGGCCGTCATACGCGCACTTGAGAGCCTTGAGGCCGGTGTGTCTGCAACCGTCATTACCGACTCGCAATATGTTCAAAAGGGGATAACCGCGTGGATTTCCGACTGGAAGCGGCGCGGGTGGCGCACGGCGGCCAAGAAACCCGTCGCGAATCGCGAGCTTTGGGAGCGTCTGGACGCGCTTGCCTCCGCTCGCCAGGTCGAGTGGCGCTGGGTCAAGGGGCATGCCGGGCATCCGGAGAACGAGCGGGCGGACGAGCTTGCCCGCATGGGCATCGACGAGGTGCGCGGAGGCGCGTCCGGAATTGGCCTATGAATACTCCATAATAATCAAAAAAACCGACGGGACGAGTGTGGCGTTGCCGGTCGAGTTGGTGCGCACATTTTCCAGCAAGTCTATACGAATCACGCCGAACCTTGCGCGCCGCACTATCAGAGTCACGTTTCCGCTTTATGTCGCGCGGTCGCGGGCGATTGCTTTCCTCGAGTCCAAGCGCGACTGGTTGGCGGCGGCGCTTGGCCAGGCGGAGTCGGTGCGGCGAATACGCGACGGCTCGGAAATCGAGCTTTTCGGCCGCCCGTACGTCATCACGCATCTGCCGGGTGCGCGGCGGGGAGTGTGGCTTGAGGAGGGGCGGATGTTCGTTTCGGGCCAGGCGGAGTTTCTTGCGCGGCGGGTAAAGGACTTCATCAAGGCCGAGGCTCTCAAGCATTTTACCCTTGTCGCGAGGCTGTATGCGCAGAAGCTTGGCGTCTCTATCGGTCGGGTTGCGGTAAAGGACACGACTTCGCGGTGGGGCAGTTGTTCGTCCGAGGGGAACCTCTCGTTTTCGTGGCGGCTTGCGCTTGCGCCCGCGTGGGTGGCGGAGTATATAGTCGTGCACGAGGTTGCGCACAGGGTCGAGATGAATCACTCGCACAGTTTCTGGCGTGTGGTAAAGGACGCCTATTCCGGCGACGTTGACAAGGCCACGAGGTGGCTTGCGCGCAACGGCTCCAAGCTATATTCTATAGAATAACTATAAATTTCGCAAATTTTTTCGGTCCGGTTTCAGAATCTGCTTGACTCCCCCCCCCATAGTGTATCCTTGAAATAAGGAATTTATGGAGGAAAAAAATGATTAGAAAGATTCTGGTCTTTATGCTTGCGAGCGGGCTTGTCATGCCTGTGCAGGCGCGTGTGGGCCGCGGAGCCCAAGGTTCCGATACTTCGGAGAGGAGGGGCAGGGGAAGACCTACTCCGCCTGCCGCGAGCAATTCGGGCAGTTCTTCTTCCTCGGC
>JAISGI010000041.1 GCA_031263095.1 Rickettsiales bacterium
CTCTTGAGAGGGAGTTTTATGCTTGGGATTTTGGACATCATTCAGGGCAAGGCCGAATATTTCAGCGCGTGGATGGGGGCGAGCGTGCTTGGCCATGTCTTTACAATTGCGGCGATAGCGTTCGCCGCCATGCTTGTGCGCGGTGCGATTTCGTTCGTCGCGAATTCCGTGCTGAAATTCCTTGTCGCGCGGAACCTGCCTTATGAAGTTGAAAAGGGTGTGCGCGAGGTGTTGCGTCCGCTCCTGTTCGTTCCCATAGTCGCGGGCGTGTATCTTGCCGTGTCGGCGGTGCCGGTGCCGAGCAAGCTTGTCTTTTATACGCACGGGCTTTGGAAGTCGCTCTTGACTTTCAACATAGTTTGGATTCTTTACAGTCTTGTCGGGCCGATTGGCATGGCGCTTCATCGGCGCGACCAGGACGGGTTGCACGATGTGGTTATCACCTGGTTCGTGCGAATCGTGAGATTGCTTATCATCCTTATCGCGGGTATAGCGTTTCTCGGGCACTGGAACATAAACTTCGGCGCGCTTGCGGCCTCTATCGGTATCGTAGGGTTGCCGCTTGCCTTGGGCGCGCAAGACATGCTAAAGAACGTGGTTTCGGGCATGTCGATACTTTCCGAAAAGCGGTTCAACGTCGGGGACATTGTGCGAATCGACGCTTCGCCCGCGCCTATCGAGGGGATTGTCGAGAACATCGGCTTCCGTTCGACGAAAATCCGCAAGTTCGACAAGACGCCTATGTTCGTGCCGAACAACACGCTTGCCGACGGGGCGGTCATCAACGTGTCGAATCGGCTCTACCGTCGAATCGAGTGGAGCGTGCGGCTTGAGCTTCGCACCTCGGGCGAGCAGTTGCGCTATATACGTCAGGAAGTCGAGAACTACATTACTTTGTCGCAGGATTTCGTCAAGCCGCCCGAGGCGCCGGTTCAGGTGCGGCTTGATCACATTTCCGACTCGGCCGTGCAGATGCTTGTCTATTGCTTTACCAGCACGAACGTGTGGGTCGATTACATGCGGATAAAGGAAGAGCTTCTCCTGAAAGTAAAGGAGATTGTCGAGGTGTCGGGCGCGGCGTTCGCGTTGCCGTCGAACTCGACCTACATCGAGAAGTACGACCGCGTGTCGCGGCACCCGATACTTCCGCGCGAGCTTGCCAAAAAGCTTGCTCCGGCGGAGGCGGTGCTTGACGAGCAGGAAGAATCCATAACCGAGGGCATATAAATATCAGTTTGATTTTTATAGTTTAGGGTGTAAAATATCCGTATGACAGACCTTTCAACGATTGAAAAGAAGCCCATCAAGACGCCGCTGTTCAAGAAGATTATGAACACGACCGCGGCGAACACGGTGGCGGCGTTCATCATCTCCCTTATGGTGCGGTTCGTGCAGCGCTTTTCGCCGACCGAATATCGCAATGTCAAGCGGCTTCAGAACTATGTGCGCGGCGGGAACCCGGTGCTGGTCGCGCTTTGGCATTCGCGCGCGCTGTTCATGAACAAGGTATGGCGCGAGGAAATCGGCCTTGCGCAGGCGCCGGCGCATGCCATATTCTCGACCCACCGCGACGGGCGGCTTTTGTCATCGGTCTATCGGTTTCTTGGTATCAAGCCGATACTTTCCGACATAAATTCGCGCACGCAGACGCGCGAAGTGTCGTTCAAGGTCATCAAGGCGCTTGAGGGTGGTGTTTCCATCGGCATCACGCCGGACGGGCCGCGCGGGCCCGCGATGAAGTTTGTGACCGACTCGATGTTCCTGTTCGCGAAGAAGACCGGGGTGCCTATCGTGCCCCTCTATATCTCGGCCACGAGGGTGAAGTTCCTGAAGACTTGGGACAGGTTCATGATTATACTGCCGTTCTCCCACTCGGTATGCGAGGCGGGGGATTTCGTCTATGTGCCGCGCGACGCGACCGAGGCGGACATAGCCAAGATACGCGATGATCTGACCGTGGTCATGCGGGAAAAAACTGTCGCGCTTGACAAGGAGCTTCTAGGGGGGGGGTAGAAAAGCCAAGCGCCGCGGAGCGTCTATTTCCAAGCGGGCGCGGGCCAAAGGCTTAGGCCGGTAGCTTCGTCGCCGGTGCGTTCCAAGCTGTCGCCCTCGTACTCGGTTATGAAAAACTCGAGTGCGAAGATTTTGCAGCCCTCGAGCAAGTGTCCGCCGAATGTGCGGCCCTCGCGGTCGGAGATTGCCATGTGCACGTGCGGGAATGGCTTGCCGTCCTTTATAGAGATATTCCCTATTGCGGAGAGGATTTCGTACGGGGCGCCGGGTGGGGCGAACTCGACATACTTGCCCGCGATTTGGTCGTAATAGCCGAGGCGGGCGGTTTGGAGTACGCCGATTGCCCTGAATTCGCCGACGCGGATGTCGCGAGCTTCTATAAATTCCTGGATTTCCGCTAGCAGGTCGGCGCCGTGCGTCGCGCGGCCTATGAACTCGCTCCTGACCTTGAATTTCCTAGTCCACATTTTGCCCCCCCCCTATTCGTAGCGTATTTCCAGAACCTCGAACTCGCGTGGGCCGCGCGGGCTCTGGAATTCGGCTGTGTCGCCGACGTGGCGGCCGATAAGCGCGCGGGCGATTGGGCTTCCTATCGAGATACAGCCGCCGGCAACATCCGCCTCCTCGTCGCCGACGATGCGGTATGATTTTTCCTCGCCGTTTTCGGCGTCGGCGATTTTGACCGTGGCCGAGAATTTCACCTCGTCGCATTTCATTTTGGCCGGGTCGATGATTTCGGTGCTGCCGAGCACTCCCTCGAGGTAGCTTATGCGGCCCTCGATATAGCCTTGGCGTTCCTTGGCGCTGTGATATTCGGCGTTTTCGGACAGGTCGCCAAGGGCGCGTGCGTCCTGAATCGCGACGATTATGGCCGGGCGCTGGACATGCTTCAAGTCCTTGAGTTCAGTTTCGAGCCGCGCCGCGCCGGCGGCGGTCATAGGTATCTTGTCCATATCATCACTTTCAAAATTAAACGCACCGACCCGCAAGGTTCGGGCGGTGTCTCGCGTTGTAAGTTATACCTATAATAATAATCCCTTGCAAAGCGCTTTGCAAGGGATATTTTGCCGGGCGGTCAATCGAGCCTGTATATGGACGTTGTGTTCGAGGCGGATCCGTGGTTCGCTATGGAATTTGCCTCCTCGGTCGGGCTTAGCCATACGCAGCCTGCATTGGAGGGCGTTATGCCAGGGGTTGCCAAGTCCGCGTTATTATTTGTATCCAAGGCTATAACGAACTGGTTTTCCCAGAACGGGTGCGATTTGTTCCAGAAGTCTTGCTCCACCGGCACCACTCCGTCCGGGTTTATATATACGTTGCATATAGTGCCAAAGCCTGCAGGCTTGTCCAGCACGACCACGGCCGAGCGGAGTGCGTTGCAATCGCCATTTGCGGAGAGCTTGCCATTGACGTCTATCCTATACGTACCAGGAGGCAGGGTGCCCACGGGCGTGCCGACCTCGGATCCATAGCCATAGCAGGAATTCCTTTTGCGGTCTATCAGGCTCCACCTGCTTGCCGCGGGGGTGCCTATCGCTATCTTCGCCTCCTCCAATGTCAGCGGGCGGGCTACAGAGGTATCGGCTGTCCCGCCCGACGTGCACAAACCAGGTACTGCGCAGGCGGTACAAGTATAATAATTTGCGGAATAGGATTGGTTGGCAGATAGCAGTAGAAGCGTGAACGCTAGATATTTAGCCTTTTGCCCCCCCCCCGTGCGTATTTTGTTCCTTGTCATCGGTCTTCTCCTTTGGTTAGACAAGTCCATTATAGCGCGAATTGCGG
The DNA here is from genome assembly GCA_031263095.1 of Rickettsiales bacterium. Taxonomy (GTDB): domain Bacteria; phylum Pseudomonadota; class Alphaproteobacteria; order Rs-D84; family CACZYB01; genus WQWV01. The sequence goes on from JAISGI010000041.1 coordinate 3,799, forward strand.
GCGATGTCAAGCGTCAGTGCTTGTCGAAATACAGGTTGCCGTCGCTTGTCGGCGTTTTGGGCGTGAAGCCCTTGTCCTTGAAAATGTCGACCACCTCGTCCACCATTTTCGGGTTGCCGCAGAGAAAGACGCTAAGGCTTGCGGGGTCGAACCCGCGGCCGAGGGTTTTTTCTATCGTGCCGTCCTTTAGCAGCGTCTGGACGTGGCCGGTGCGGCCGGTCCAGTTGGTGCCGGTTTCGGACTCGGCCCTTGATACCACCTGGAAATAGTGGAAGTTCGGGTTGGATTTCATCAGCTCGGTCAGCTCGCCGCTGAAGCCAAGTTCGTATGTGTGGCGGGAGCCTTGGACAAGTGCGACCTGGCGTTTGCCATTCAGGAGCGTGCCTCCGTGCTCGCGCAGCATGGATATAAACGGAGCTATGCCGGTGCCTGTGCAGACGAACAGGACGTCGCGGTCGTCCGGCAGTCCGTCGAGGCTCATAAGCCCGGCGACCTTTTCGCCCATGAATATCTTGGCGCCCTCGCTCAGGGCGAACAGGCGGGAGGTAAGGCGGCCGTCCTCGACCAGCACTATATAAAACTCCACCTCGTCGGCGCTTGGCGCGCTTGTTATCGAGTAGGCGCGGCGGTGCCATTCGCCGTCCAAATTCCCCGCGTCGTCGGGCAGGCCGAGGACGGCGAACTGGCCGGCGGTATACTCGAGTTTGGCGCCGTTTTCGAGCTTTATCCGGAAGAGCCGGATGTCGGGCGTTATTTCTTTTATGCTTTTTATTACTGCATTATAGTTCATTTTCGGATTCTTTCGTAAGCGGGTTATATTATCAGGGCGAGGCGTCCGTGTCAAGCCGGAATTTGAAGAACCACTTTCAATCCGCCGAGGGATGTCGAATCGGACAGGGTTATTTCGCCGCCGTGGCGGTGGACGATTTCCTGCACTATGGCCAGGCCTAGGCCGGCGCCGCCGGTCTTGCGGCTTCTCGAGTCCTCGAGCCGCGTGAACGGACGGAGCATATCCTCGCGCCGGTCGGCGGGAATGCCGGGGCCGTTGTCCTCTATGGCGATTTCGACTGCGCGGCCCTTTTTCGCGAGCCATACGTCGATTTTCTTTTCCGAATAGCGTATGGCGTTGCCAAGCACGTTCGCTACGGCGCGTTCGAGCGCGTTCGGCATGACCCTTGCTTCCAAGCTTTTCGGCGCGTGGAGCGTTATGTCATAGTTGCCTCGGTTCATCTTCCTTACGATGTTCCCCAGGAACGGAACGAGGTCGATTTTGGCAAGCTTTTCCGGCGCGTTTTCGCGCGCGAAGTCGAGGTAGGAGCTTATCATCTTGTTCATTTCCTCGATTTCCGACTGAAGCGCGAGTATCAAATTCTTGTCCTCGGCGAACTCGAGCTCGAGGTTCATCCTTGTCAGCGGGGTTTTCAAGTCGTGCGAGATTCCGAGCAACATTTGCGAGCGGGCCTCGACATGCCGCTGAACCCTCGTATAGGTGCGGACGAGGTTTTCGCCGGCCTCGACAATCTGGCGCGGGCCGGTGAACTTTATGCCGGATATATCCTCGCCGCGTTCGGCCATGTCGAGCGCGCGGGCAAGCTTTTTTATGCTTTCGACCTGGCCCTTGGCAAATGGAACCGCTATCAGCATGAACACCGCGGCGGCGCCGAGCATCCAGTATGCGAAGCTATATATAGTCCTTGAGAATATCGCGCTTAGCGACATTTTCATCGAGAGGACGCCGCCGGGGTACTGGATGTGGACGGCCATTCTGTTTCCGCCCTCGTCCGCGTCGATTGTGAACGGGCGGGCCAGCTTTTTTCCAAGGCTTTTCGAGACGAACCGCACGGCCAAGAGGTCTATGCGGTGGGCGACCGCCTTTTTCTGCAGCTTGGCGCCGGGCTCGAATATAGTGTCCATGCTGAAATTATTGCGGGCGAGGCGTTTGAAATCCTCGAAGTCCTTTTCCGTTCCCTTTTCGTTGTACATGTCGGCGAGGGCCGAGACATTGGCCGCGAAGAGGGCCGCCTTGCCGCTTGAATCCGTGATATGTGCGCGATAGAACGTCCAGCCGGAGATGAACAGTATCATCACGAGCGGCAGGATTATCAGAAGCATGAACCTGCCCATCAAACTTTTGGGAAAGTAGCTGCGGAAGTGGAAGAATTCTTTAAGTTTGAACATTTTTCGCCTTTATTTCACGAACCTATAACCTATGTTGCGGACGGTTTGGATATACTCGGGCATTTTGGGGAAATCCTCGACTTTTTGTCGGAGCCTCGCTATCCACACGTCCACGCTGCGGGCGGAGAGGCCAAGCTTTTGCGCCATGTCATAGCGCGAGAGCGGTTCGCCGTCCCTGTCCAGCAGCATGTTTATAGCGCTTTTTTCCGTGTCTGTCAACCTTACCAATTTGCCGCGGCGGTTCAAGATTCCCGACTCTCTGTCATACGAGTTCAGGCCGAAGGAAACCAGGCCGCGCGCGCTTGTCACGCCGGTGCGGCGCAGGATTATCGCAATCCTAAGCAACAACTCCTTGGGGATGAACGGTTTGGGGAGGAAGTCGTCGGCGCCGGTTGCGAGGCCCTCGAGCTTGCTTCCCCTGCCGTCGGCGGCGGAGAGTATTATGGCCGGGGTGTGTATCCCCTTTTGCCGCAGGCTCCGTATGAAATTGAAGCCGTCCTGGCGCGGCATCATCTTGTCCACTATCAGCAGGTCGAAGCGGGAGGAGGAGATACGCTCGGCGGCCTCGGCGGCGCTTGGCGCCTCCTCGACTTCATAGCCCTCTTTCGATATATACTTGGCGATAAGGGCGCGAATCTTGGCATCGTCGTCAACAACAAGCAATCTTCCGGCCAAGGCGCCCATCCTTAGCGCTCCAGCGGGGTGACCCGATACTCGCCGGGTTTGATTATATCGTCGTCGTCGCAGTCGGACTCGCACACAAGCTCCGAGCTCCGCATGCGCGTGGCGTCGGTATTCTGGAACTTCATAAGCAGGTAGCCGTCGGCGCCGGAGTTCGAAGCTCCGCTCATGCCCATGGAATAATACGCCCCGATTATGCCGTAGTCCAGATCTACGTAATCGACATTATATATCGCGTAGGCGTCGGAGGGCGCGTCCGAGGTCAGCTGGCAGGCGTAGTTGTTATCGCGTATCAGCGCGTGGCGTTGGTCTGTAATCTCTATTGTGTTCCTGCTTCCGTTGCAGAAGCTTTTTATCCCGTTGATGTACATGTCATAGAAGAGCGAGAAATTCACGCGTTTCAAATCTTTGGAAAACGTCACGTCGTTTATCGTGAACGAGGGTATATCGACTATGGCGGCGGTTTCGCCAACGTTTATGGCGTAGCGTATCGAGCTTGACTTGCACGCGCGGGAATTCGTATCGGCCTCGCATATATGAACCCTTGTCTTGTCGTTTATATAAAACATGTTGGAGAGGGTGTTGAACAGGAAGCTTTTGGTCATCTTGTCGGAGACCTGAGTGCAGCCACGCTTGCGGCACAAAACTATGGGCCGGTAGTCGTCCGAGCGGATGACCGGCGGGTCGGGCTCGTACGCTTCGCGGTCGGCTATGGCGACGGTTTTGGCGTAGTTGCGCGCGCGCCTATCATCGGCCCTGGCGGGCACCGAAAACATCAACAGCAGTACAAGAAAAGCCTTCATTTTTCTCTCCCTCGGCGTATTCTAGCACGGGGTGCGCAAAAGTCTATATATTTTTTTCAAGTTCGGCGGTTTTGGCGGAGATTTTCTCGACAAGTTCAGGGACGGGGCGTTTTCCCTCGTCCGCGGCGGCCTTCATTATGGGCGCGTATTCCGTCCTGAAGCTGCTTGCCATGGAGACGCCCTCTATCACAATATCTTGGACCTTATAAACCCCGTCGCGGACGACTATGCGCCAGACGACCTCGAGGTCCTTGTCGCTGGGGTTCAGGGCCTTTATCCTGCTTGTGGCGAACCATTCGCCGGGGCGCTTGCCGGGCGTGGCGGATTCAACTTCGACCTGCTGACCGTTATAGGCGGAGAATTTTTTGACTTGGGAATAGACGTTGAATTCGCGGAAGGCGTTTATGAAGTCTGCCTTTTCCTCGGGCGTCGCGTCCCTTGCGTACACGCCCAGGACGAAGTTCGCGATGGTATCCCAGTCGAGGCGAGCGGTTATCACAGTGCGGAATTTTTCTATGCGTTTGGCGTTCGTGTTGCCGTCGTGGAAGATTTCGACTATGGCCTCGCTTACCAAGGTTTGCGAGTAGGCCTTCACGTCGTCGGCGGTTTCGGCTTTGGCGGCGGGCGATAACAGTGCAAATACTGTAAGCAATAGTAGGATTTTCTTCATCTGTATTATCTCCTTACAATCGCATTATAGCGCGAGTAGCGCGTCTTTCAACAACTTTTTTGCGGAGGCGTCCGGAATGCCGCGCGTGGCGAGGTAGAACAGCTCGGCCGGGTCGGCTCCATACACCGCGGCGCCGTGGGAAGCCTTGATTCCCTCGCTTGCGACGGTTTGGAGCGGCTCGATTTTTCCCTGTGCATTTGGCGAGAGGAGCATAATCCTTGCGCGTTGCGTGGCGGTGGCGTTTTTGATTTTCGGGGCGGTTTCAAGCTCGACCTTGAACTCTATTTTCGCCTTATCCTGCGCGGCGGCGGCGAGGGCGATGGCGGAGCGCGAATCGCTGCCGTCGTGTCTTACTTTCACGCGCACTTTTATATGCTGTGCGGCGCATGCGTCGGCGGTGATTTTTACGTCTGCGCGCGCGCTGGCGGCGAGGGTTATCTCTATATCTGTATCCTTGTCTACGCGTTCGCGCAGGTTCAGGGACTTCCCTTTTTTCACATCATAGCGCGGCATCGAAGCCCTCTTTTTCTATGAGTTTGGCGAGGGCGTGGGTGCCAGATTTCACTATTTTCCCCTCGCTCATCAGGTGGACTTTATCGGGTTTTACCGCGTCTATCAAGCGGGCGTAGTGGGATATTACGATAAAGCTGGAGCCGGTGGATTGCCTATGCTTTATCGCCTCTATTATCATATCCATTGACGATATATCTACGCCGGAGTCGGGCTCGTCGAGGATACATAACTTGGGTTCGAGGAAGAGCATTTCAAGGCAAGCGAGGCGTTTCTTTTCTCCGCCGGAAAACCCTACATTCATGTCGCGAGCGAGCCAAGCGTCGGGAATTTTAAGCATGGCGCAATACTCTTTCGCGCGCTTGAAAAACTCGGGTGCGGGCATGGGCGTTTCGCGGGTCGAGTTCACCGCATTTTTAAGCAGTGTAGATACAGGCAGACCCTCTATGGCGGGTGCGTGCTGCTGTGCGAAAAATACTCCGGCGGCGGCTATGGCGGCGGTAGGTTCGTTCGTCATGTCTCTGCCTGCGAATCGCAGAGAACCCTTGGTTATTTCGTATCTCGGGTTCTTGAGAATCGCGTTCGCAAGCGTGGACTTACCGCTGCCGTTTCGACCCATTATGACGCAGGTTTCGCTGGGCGATATGTGCAAATCGACCCCCTTTAGAATCTCTTTACCGTCGACCGAAACGTGCAAATTTTCTATGTCCAGCATTCAAGTCTCCATCGTTAGATTTATCAGCTCGCGCGCCTCGAGTGCGAACTCGGCCGGGAGGCGTTTCACTATGTCGGAGGCGAAGCCATTGACGAGCATGGCGCGCGCCTTTTCCGCCGCAATCCCGCGCGTGGCGAGGTAGAACAATTTCTCCTCGGAGATGCCGGAAACGGTTGCCTCGTGCTCTATCATCGCGTCGTCGCGGGCGTTCTCTATCGTCGGCAAGGCAAGGGATTCGGCTGTATCGCCGATGACCAATCCGTCGCATTTGGTGAAGTTTTTCGCCGCCGTGGCGGTTGGCGCGATGCTTACCATGCCTCTATATCCGTTTTTGGAATGGCCCAAGGAAACGCCCTTGGAATAAATCACGCTTGAGCTGTTTTTTCCGATATGAATCATCTTGGTTCCGGTGTCGGCGGATTGGAAATTCCTTGTTATCGCAAGGGAGTGAAACTCGCCCCGGCTGCGGTCGCCTTTGAGTATGCAGGAGGGGTATTTCCATGTCTTTATGCTTCCGACCTCCATTTGAATCCACGATACCTTGGCGTCGTCGTGGAGCAGGGCGCGTTTGGTCACGAAATTGTATATTCCTCCGCGGCCGCGCTTGTCGCCGCCGTACCAATTCTGCACTGTCGCGTAGTTGATTTTCGCGTCCTCGAGCGCGACCAATTCCACCACGCCGGAGTGCATTTGGAAGCTGTCCCTTATGGGTGCGGAGCAGCCCTCGAGGTAGGTCAATTCCGAGCCTTTGTCCGCGATTATCAGCGTGCGTTCGAACTGACCGAGGCGTTCGGACTGCAGGCGGAAATAGCTTGAGAGTTCGATGGGGCATTTCGTGTGCGGCGGGATGTACACGAACGTGCCGTCGCTGAACGCTGCACTGTTGAGGGCTGCGAAGAAGTTATCGGCGGGTGGCACGACGCTTGCGAAGTATCGCCAGACAAGCTCGAAATGCTCGCGCAGGGCCTGGCTTATGGGGCAGAAAATTATTCCGAGCGCGGCGAGCTGGTCGCGGTAGGTTGTGGCGACGGAGCGGCTGTCGACCACTGCGTCTACTGCTTGGCCGCTTAGGATTTCGCGTTCGTCAAGCGGGACGCCGAGGCGGTCGTAGGCGCCCCGAATCTCTTTCGTGAGGCGCGATTTTCCGGCTTCGCTGCGCTTCGCCGAGACACGTTTCGGCTCGGCAAAAAAATACATATCATTATAATCGACTGGCGCGTAGTCGAAGAGAGCCCAGTGCGGCTCGTCCATTTTGCGCCATTTTGCAAGCGCGTCTAGGCGGAAGTCGAGCACCTCCGGCGGCTCGTCGTTGCGGCTGCTTATGAACCTTACGACGTCCTCGTCTATGCCCTTGCGCGCGATGCGAGAGGTGGCGATTTTAGGGTCGAAACCGGCCGAATATCCGCTTTTGCGTATCATGGTTTGAGGATACAACTTGCGCCTTGACTTTTCAAGCGTTTCGTGTATATTTCAAGCCCGTGCCGCCGTGGCTCAGTGGTAGAGCGTTCCCTTGGTAAGGGAGAGGTCGTGTGTCCGATTCACACCGGCGGCACCATTTGAGAGTCGTTAAAACATTACGACTTGCCAGCAATTCCATTATTAGAAAGTCGGCTAGCCGCGGCCGGCTGCCTTTACAAAAGCGTTGAATATTTCCTGTTCGTTCTTTGCGGAAGAGGCAAGTTCCTCGGGGTGCCATTGAACGCCCAAAACAAAATCGCTCCACGGCTTTTTGGGTTCGACAGCCTCGACTACGCAATCATCTGCCCGTGCGGATACCAAGAAGTCCCCGCCGGCCGCTTCAACAACCGCCTCGTTATGCTTGGTATTTGTTTCGAACGAATCCCGATTTATTATTTTAGACAGCAGCGAGCCTTGAGCCACATGAACCAAATGCCTGTAATCGTCCTCTCTCCTATGTCCTGATATG
>JAISGI010000018.1 GCA_031263095.1 Rickettsiales bacterium
TTCCAGGGACGATGTCTCAAAAACCCTCAGGAAAATCAGCGGCTTCGATAACCGTGAAAAGGAGTACAAGGACTACGCCGCAAGCGTCGATGCGCGCTTGACATACCTGACTGAGCTGAAGGATAAATTCCCCGCCGACTACTCCACCGCGTATGACAGAGAACAGTATTCCTCGAGCGAGGACGAGCTTGCCGCGCTGACGAAGCTCAAGGACGACTTGAAGAAGCGCCAGACTCTTACCCCGCCGCCGTTCGATTCGGTATTTATCTTCGGCGACGACATAAACGACGTGATTATGATAGGCTCGACGCTTTTGTATTTCGACGTCCGTCCCGAGAATGCCCGGTTCATAGGCACTTCGCAGCTTGCCAATTCAAAGGTCTATGCCGAACGCGCGCTCAAGGGAGCCGTCTTTCCGCTTGCCTCGACCAAATATTCGGCCAAGTTCGACTTCGCATTCGAGAAGTACTTCGGCCGCGCTCCGAACAAGCTGGCCTCACTTGCCTACGACGCGGTGGCGCTGCTTGCCAGCCTGCCCGAGCCTACCGCGGCAGAAATCGCAAGCCCCGACGGATTTGCGGGAATAAACGGCGCGTTCAGGTTCATGGGAGCCGCCGCCGAAAGAAATATGGATATTATGGAAATCGTGGGCGGCACAAAGGGAGCCAAAGTCGTCTCCCCCGCATCGGCAAGATTTATGGATTGAGCACCCGCGCCGCGCTATAATAAATAAGGCTCAAGTGTCAGGAATGTATCTTTTTATACATATTTTGACAATACCTTATATTTCATATGAACATATGAATTTTTCAATTCTTTTGCAGAAATAAGTTCCAACGTTTTTATTTTTGCCAATTCCTCTGCCGATTTTAAGGAATCTCCATCCAGCAGAGTAGGCGTATTGGTTCCGCCGACCAGAAGCGGCGCTATGAAAACAGACACTTCGTCAATATATCCTTCGCGGACAAGCTGGGCGTTCAATGTCCCACCAGTCTGAATAGTTATGCGCTTGACGCCGAATATTTTATAAAGCTGTGCGAAAAGATCTTTGAAGTTTAATTCTCTGTCATAACAAAGTACGGTTATATTGTCCGCTTTGCACAAAAAAGCGGGATGTTTTTTGTTTGTAGTCGCAATATAGAGGTGGGCGCTCTTTTCGGCAATGTTTTCAACACCGGTTTTCGTTAGATTCTTGTTGTCGACGACAATAAAACTAACCTGCGTCTTATTTACTTTCTGCTTTTTATTTATGCCTAGTTTCGCCAAAATCTTGCCCGAAATCATCGAATGGAGGTCTGTCGTTTGTTCATAGTCGTAATATTGTTTCAATCCTTCGCATGCATCGGCAATGGTTGGAATATCTTTGTCAAAGTCCATCGCATCGCCGGCTCCGGTCGATATTTTTCCATCCAAGGACATCAACATGAACAAGGTATTGTAAGGGCGGTTCATAATTTACTGCTCCACCATATGTATGGGGTGATTCTTGGAAAGGAATTCGAACATAGGCTTTGGCGAGCAGAGTATTTCCATCTCGACACGCCGGTTGTGGCTGCGGTTCTCGGGCGAATCATCCGGCACGTAGGGCTGGTATTTCCCCTTGCTCTCGAGAATCATGCGCTCGAATGGCACGCCTTCCTCATGGAACATTTCGGCTACATGCTCGGCCCGCTTCATGCCCAGGATATAGTTCTCGCGGTCGGAACCAAGGTCGTCCGTATGCCCGGTGATGTGTATAACATAGCGCCGGCTCGAGTTCATGGCACGCCGCGCCGCCGCACGCACCCGCTCGTACTCGAAGTCTGGCACCTCCGGATGGTTGTAGGTAAAGTCATCCGCGATAATCTCGCGCGAGGCAAGTATCGGGAGGTCCAAGCTGGTCGGAATCTCGCGCCCGCCGCACGCGGCCAACATCAGAGCCAGGACAAGTTTCTTCATTTTAAATCCCTCGTTGTAAAGCCGATTTTTCCACCCCATCCGCGCGCCGCTTCGCCATCAAGCGCGATGAGGTCGAAGCTCAAAAGACTATCCTTGCCATACTCGCGCGCCGCACCAAGCGAGTACTCCATGTACGAGCCGTCCATGCGCTCCTGCGGCAGAGCGATGTTCCCGGCGCGACCATTTACTCCAAGGCCATAGTTCATTACGTACAAGCCTTTGGCCCGCGCGTTCCAACCGCCTTCGGCAAGGTACACCGCGGAAAGCGACGGTACTACGCTAGCCCCGTCGAGCGACCCTGCGGTTATGTCCATGTCGCCATAGTCGGAGTGCCACTCCTTGCTTCCGTAGGAAACATAGGCGGCAAGAACGCTCGGCTGTGCCACGAACCTGCGATGTGCGAAGTTATACGCACCCTTTAAGGCAGCTCCGCCGAACAGATCGGTAGTGTGGTCATGCTCGCCTCCGATGTGCATATCGTTGCCGTACACGCCGCCGAACATCATACCCGAGGCCAAGAATCCACCTTTTTCCACGGTGCCGATTACGCCAGCCTGAAGTCCGTTCTGCCGTATGCTCGCCTCGTCATAGTCGTACGAGCCGCCGGTGTAGGCGACATACGCGCCCGGGATGAAATTGAATCCGCTCCCCATGTGCCGCACGTCGAAATCATACCCAGCCGCCGCACCATAGAGCGAGCCGGAAAGCCCGACTCCTTGGGACATATTCCATTTCGAGGACAACCCATAGACTTTCGCCCACTCGCCGCCACTACCGACTTCAGTCTCGAACGACTCGAGACCGAGTAGGCAATCGCATGCGTCTTCGCTTGATTTTTCTATTATCCCGTCCGTATATGTGTGGTCGAGTATCTCGCCTATTGCGAATATCTGTCCGACAAAGTTGGCGATTTTGGACGCACCACCCCGCTCGATTGTTGGGTTGAACTGGTCGTTGAACGACAGCTCGTATTCTCCCTCGCCAAGCGAGCTGAGAGTATAGTTGCCGATAGGTGTTTTGAACTCCTTGCCCACTGCAGCGAAAGTTATGCTTGGGTCGAACGACGGCGCCTCCATTATCCTGAAATCCACCGTCTTGTCGATTGGCGCCTTTACGAAGTTTAGATCGGCAAGCATGACGGTTCCGGCCATAGCGGTTATGTCCGCGACCCCTCCGGGCACGCTTCCATGGATGACGGTTGCCCCGGGCGCCGCCGTGCCTGCGAATTTCAAAAGGTCGGCCGTGCCGGACTGCGCATCGACATCCACCGCGAAATTGGCAAGCGTCTGGCTCGAGCCGGGCAGGGCGGAAAACAGCGCGAAGTCGCCCGCGAACATATGCGTCTGAAGTGCGCCGTCTATGGTCGAAAGCATGGCGTTGTCGCCAACAGCAAGCGAGCCCGAGGTGGGAATGATGCTTCCGTCGCCTACGCCTACGTTCAAGTCCACTCCTTGGACAAGCAGGGTCGCATTCGTGATGGCCATATCGCCACCGTAGATTCCGCCGCTTGCCCGCGCGGGGTTCAAGAAGCCGAGCGCATTGTTCTCAAGGTGTATGACGCCGCCACTCTGCTCGTACCCTCCGGAATAGACGTATATTCCCTGTCCCGCGATGACCAGGTGCCCGTCGGTCATGTTCGCGTACCCATAGCTTCCATCCGGCGCAATAAGCGTGCTGTTAGGGCTGATATAGACCGTTCCGCCCGCGATTTCAAGGGAATCGCCCTTGTACATGTTGAGGATTGCGTTCGAGCCGATAAGGTCGTACTCGTTCTCAAGCCTAAGGTTGCCGTATATGTTGATTGCTCCGCCAGTCGCATTGAGTATAGAGTTTGCAGGCTTGACAGCGCCCGCGTTCCAGTTCAAGACTCCACCCTCGATTGTGGACGTCCCACCAAAGAACGCGCCGTACACGTCGACTATGCCGTTCGATTGGTTGAACGCACCGGTAAAGCCCGAGCTGTCGCTCCCCGGGGCCAGGATAAGGGTGGCAAGTCCATTCTTGTTTATGTCGCCCGTACCGGATATTCCGCCGCCGAAAGTTATCATGCCGCCGGTCGAGGCAAAGTTGAATGTGCCCGAAGTGTATATGTCGTTGGGCAACGGGTCAAGCGAGTAGTTGCCCGAGAATAAGATGTTCGCACCCGGCGCCGCGGCAAGGGTAAGCGTACCTGCATTGTAAATCGCGCCTCCATCCCCGCCTGAATTGTTGCCCGCAAAGTTCATCGTGCCCGAACCGGCGTATATGCCGAGATTCCCTCCAGCCGCATTGTAAATTGCGCCACCGTCGCCTGAGGCAGTATTATTCGTGAACGAACCGGCTAAAACACTGGTCGAGGTGGAATTATAGATTGCGCCGCCATTCCCACCCGTGGCCGAGTTGTTGTCGTAATCGACATTTATGCTTGCGACTGTGCCGGCAAGGGCGTTTATCGCACCGCCATTGTCCGAAGCCGTATTGTTCTTGACCGAAAGGTTCTGAAGCATCGCGGTGGATGAGGCGTCGTTTATGCTCAAAACCGACCCGCTTCCACTCGTGGCCGCATCTTGGATTGTCATGTCGGCAAGGGCGAAGCTCGCGCTGTTCGTCCCTATGTTGAACAGGGATTGCCGCGTACTCGGGTCGCCTTGTTTCAGGCCGGAAAGCACCGCCGTGCGCTTGCCCGCTTCCGCGCCATAGACCGAGAATGTCCCCGCCGCCATCTCATCAAGGTTTGCGTCGTTGTAGTATGGCGCGCTAGTGCTTATCTGGAACGCGCGTGGCGTAGTACTCGAGAATATGTTCACGACACCCGATGAAATCGCATTCACGTCGTTGAGCGTTATCGACCTTGAGCCTGCCGGCGGGCTGATGACAGTGCCTCCGCCTCCACCCGGCGGAGTTATTATGTTCCACGACCCGCTTCCTCCCGGAAGTGTCACCGCACCGCTGACCGACCCGTCCGGATCGGTCGAGGTGCTTATCTCGAAATCACCGCTCGTGCCCGGCAGGGTTATGACACCGCTTCCGCCGCCCGGAGGAGTTGTTATCACAACGTTGCCGCCATCAGGGACGGTAAAAGTGGTGTCCCCTCCGCCCGGCAGGGTTACCGCTCCGCCGCTGCCAGGAACTGTGAAAGTTATGTCTTCGCCGCCAGGAAGCGTTATGACCTCGCTCCCTCCCGGAGGTATGGTTATCGCCCCGCCTCCGTCCGGAGGATTGACGGTGATTTCGCCGCCGCTGCCATTCGATATGTCGAACTGTCCGCTTGTTCCAGGAAGAGTAATTGCTCCGCTCCCTCCTGACGGCAGGGTTACGGTTATGTCCCCACCATCCGGAGGGTTGACGGTAATTTCGCCACCACCGGTGGGAGGGGTGATTGTGGTCGAGCCGCTTCCGTCCCCATTGGTCGAAAGCTCGAAAGTCCCATCCGTGCCCGGAAGAGTTACTACTCCGGTCTGGGAATCGCCTCCTCCACCTCCGCCACCCGGCCCGCTTCCTGCATAAAGGCCCGAGAACAGGACGTATTTTCCATCTGCCGTAGTAGTAATTTCATACGCCCCGTTGCCGGTCGCTACATGCTGCACGCTGCCCTGGGCAAAGTCAAGCGCATTTCCGTATATAATCTGTTTGTATCCGTCGATAAGCCCGTTCGCGTCGTTGATGTATATGTTGCCTAGACCGACCGTCCCGCCCGCACCGCCAAGCACGTTTATCGTGTCCGAGGATAGGGTATTTATCCCAAGATCGTTGCCCACCTTGAAGCTAAGCAGCGCGTTCGAATCCGTCGCAAGATTGCCGAACACATAGTCCAGATAGTTGCTGGACGAATTTGCAAGGTCGATGGTCGAGCCGACGCCGTTCGCGCTAAGGAACCCATAACCCGTCCCACCCGTGAACTGTGTCGATCCGAGCGAGACATTGGCTCCGAAGAAATCTATCGTGTTGCTCTGCCCGTTGGCGATGTCTTTGGAAAGCAGGTAATACGCGCCAGGAGCATTTTCGTTGAATTTGATGTTCGCACCCGCGCCGGCAAAGCTTATGCCAGGCGCCCACACGCTATCCGCCGCGCCGATAGATACCGCACCCGTAGAGGTCGAGGTAAAGTTCATCTGCGCGCCGCTAAGCATATTCGCGTTGAAATAGAAACTGTTCTGTCCCGATGTTATGTTCGCGACTCCGCCGATGTTGTTTGTGCCTCCAAACATCACGCCTTGTGCGTTCAAGGTGGCGCCCGCAGCAAGGTTGTATGTGCCGATGAACCCAAAGCTCTGGCTTGGCGCCCAGAGGCCAAGCATGGTGCCGCTTGCTTGGTTTATGGTTCCGACGCCGCCGATTCCATCGCTTATGTTCAGGCTCCCGTTGCCGGTTATGTTTATGACGGCGGAGATAGAGTCTTGGTATATGTCCGCGCCATATTCAGCACCCGCGGCATAGTTGTTGGTAAAGTTTATGCCCGTTATGCCGGTCTCGAGGTTGATAATCCCGTTGCCGAAATTATAGATTGCACCGCCGTACGTCGCGCCGTTGCTGTAAAAGTTCGTCCCGTCAAGGATGGTAAGCGTCGGGCTGTCGGAACCGAAGCTGCTTGCGATATTATAGATTGCACCGCCATTCGCCGAGGCCGAGTTGTTGGTGAACTGGCCTGAAACGGTGGTCGAGACGTTCGACTGGCCGGCCAAGGTGTTGTTGTATATTGCGCCGCCGTTCGCGGCCTTGTTCCCGTTGAAATTGCCCGAGATGTTGAAATTTATCGCGCCGCCGTATGGCGAGAATTGGTCGCCGACCGCATTGTATATTGCTCCGCCGTATGTCGTGGCCGAATTCGACTGGAACGTGCCCGAAATGTTGATATTGTTATCCGTGTTTCCGCCGTTGATTTGTGTTGCGATTGCGCCGCCGCTTGCGGCTTGGTTCTGGGCGAAATCGCCGCCCGTGATGTTGAAGTCGTTTACTGCCGGATTGTTTCCGTTCATGACGCCGTTATAAATCGCACCGCCAAGTCCGGTGGCCGAGTTCGCGTAATAATGGTTCCCCGTTGCCGTGAAAGCGTTCTTGACACTGCTCCCACCGGCATTGTTGGCCATAAAGTATATTCCGCCGCCATTGCCGGCCATAGCTCTGTTGAACGCAATATAGTGCGTGCTCGTTCCAGAGGAATCTATGACCGAGAATTCTATGGGAATGCTTGAATCCGAATACTGCGCGTTATTCGAGACCATATAGACCGCACCGCCTGAGGCCGCGCTGTTGCTGGAAAAGTCGTCATCGGTCAGGATATAGCGATTTGGGGCCAAGCTTGCCACCTGCGCTTGAGCGGATACGGCACCTCCATTCGACCCGGTCGAGTTTCCATAGAAATAAGTGCCGCTAAGGCTGTAATTGTGCGTCCCTGTCCCGTCTCCATGGAAAGCAACAGCTCCATTCGTCGCTCCATAGATACTAAGGTTGGATATATCGACGCTTATGTCGTTTCCCCATCCCGGCGCGAAAACGAGGGTGTATGGACCAAGGATAAGCGCGGTTCCGTCTGGCGTGCCGCCATAGCTTGTCATAGACATGCTGGATCCGAGCGTATTCAGATAGTCGGATATGGCTATGCCATAGTTCCCAGCCGAGTCGATAGGTGTGCCGACAATTGTCATTTGTGTCGCACCACTGTTCCAAGCACTTGAGAAGTCTGACGAAGTAGAGATTGTCGCGGCAGCGCTCCGTACATACAAAACCATCGCCGCCGCTAAGAATAGACGTAGGTACCTGATTTTCCCCTCCATTGTTCGGATTATATCAGAACACGTTCCGATTCTCTACAATAAAAAGATTCCTAGGATTTTCATTTGATTAGATTTTGTCGAGGGCGGTGGAAAACCAATGTATCACTACCAAATATAGAAAAAACTAATGAACGAGAGGCTAGTAATCAGCGCGACAAATGAGGAGCAATAAGGTCATATAATGCCTGATTAAAGCTATTGCCGTTGCCGATATTTTTGTAAAATCTCTTCCTTACGGTTATATCGCTCAAATTCGTCTGAACAACAATCATTTGCGTAATCCGGTAAAGCGTTATTTTTCCAGTGATGTGTGAGAGTAGAATCTCGTTTATTGCTTTCTCAATCTCTTTATTTGCGGGCTCTTTTTGCGTATTGCCAGACTTCTTTGCTGACAACAGCATTTTTTCTTTGTTCTCGCTCCATCGTTTTGCTACAGCCTTACTCCTGTTTGCTTTGGTTTCCGGAGTTTTATTGGTCTTCATTACTCCCTCTTTCCACTCTGACGAATCCCATAATTTTCTTGTTGCATTGCTTCTTTTTTCTATAGTTTCCGGTTTTGCATCAGTATCTGCCCTTTTCTTTTTAGCTCCCGGCAAAGTTAGGGCTTTCGTTATATTCTTTCTTAGTATTTCTTTTGTTTCTGGGGAGTCCCATAACCTTTCTGCCACTTTGCTATTTTTTTCATTCTTGTCCATTTTTAACCAACCGAGAGGCAAGAGCATTGAAGCTTTCTCAAAAAAACTATAACGAAACCGTCCAGTCCATGTGGTAATTCCCGCCTCGAATACTTTTAATTGTTCCGGGGTAATATTTGCTAAATCCTTGGGCACTCCCGCTTCTCTATTTTGTTTAAGATTAGGATTGATTCTTGTATGCAACGTACACAAGGAGTGTTCAAATCCTTTTTTTTGTAATTGCTCGTGTAGTTCTATTATATAGTTAATTCCGCTCGAAGCTTCTTTGTCAATGAGAAGGTCAAGAAATGCATTTTCGAGGCTTTTATCTATTTCATCCGCCAGCTCGATTGGCGGAAGTTTTTCTTTGTTGTGTTTTGCCATAGTATCATTATATCATGAAAAAACAGATTGTCTAGATTAACTCCTTAAAGCTAAAACAGAAAAAAGTTCGATAATAATTGAAAAACCGCACTTGCTGAATAACTAATTATAGAACTTGTCCGACACCTTGCAATCGTCGGCCAAAAAGACTCTAAAGAAAAAGTCCTGTAATACTTGGTGGGGGCGGTGGGAATCGAACCCACACTGTTTCCAACCAGATTTTGAGTCTGGCGCGTCTGCCAATTCCGCCACGCCCCCGGCGGACAGAGTATAAGAGCGCGAAAAAGCTAATGCAATAAAATTTTTCCCTTTACTTCCCACGGCATAAGGGATAATTTCCTTGTGCCAAAGGAGAGGGGATGCTAGCCAAAATTGCCACATCCGCGTTTAGCGGTATAGATTCGATACTCGTCTCGGCCGAGGTGATGATATCCTCGGGTCTGCCGCGCTTCGCCATAGTCGGTCTGCCGGACAAGGCTGTATCCGAGGCGAAAGAAAGGGTGGGCTCTGCGTTCCTCGCCATGGGGCTTTCGCTTCCGGCGAAAAAGATTATCGTCAACCTCGCTCCTGCCGATGTGGTTAAAGAGGGAAGCCACTTCGACCTGCCCATCGCCGCGGCTATACTGGCCGCGCTTAATATTATTCCGGCAGAAGAGGCAAGAAATTATATGATGCTTGGCGAACTATCCTTGGACGGCGCCATAAAGCCGGTTTCCGGCATTCTTCCCGCCGCGCTTGGCGCGCTTTCGCATAATCTCGGCATAGTTTGCCCCGCCGAGCAGGCGCCCGAGGCATTGTGGGCGGGCAATAGGCGCGTAGTGGCCGCAGGTTCTCTTATCGAGCTTATAAATCACTTCAAGGGAAGCCAAGTCATAGCTGCGCCTCCTCCGCCTGCGGCTTTCACGGAAAACTATGCGGTTGATATGGCCGAGATAAAGGGTCAGGAACGCGCTCGTCGGGCATTGGAAATAGCAGCCGTCGGCGGCCATCACCTTTTGATGGTAGGCCCGCCCGGCGTGGGCAAGTCCATGCTCGCCTCGCGCCTGCCCACGATTCTCCCACCAATGGGTGCGCGCGAAGCTCTCGACGTCTCGATTATAAATTCGATTGCCGGAGTAGGGCTTGAGCATGGGCTTAAATTGACCCGCCCGTTCCGCTCGCCGCACCATACCGCGTCCCAGGCGGCCCTTACCGGCGGAGGCACTAAGGCCAAGCCCGGCGAGGCAAGCCTTGCCCACAACGGCATATTGTTCCTAGACGAACTGCCCGAGTTTTCATCCGCCGCGCTCGATTCGCTGCGCCAGCCGCTCGAAAACGGGTGCATAACAGTAGCGCGCGCGAACGGGCATATAACATACCCGGCAAGGTTCCAGCTTGTCGCCGCCATGAACCCGTGCAAGTGCGGCTACTTCGGCGACGCCGCCAAGGCATGCTCAAGCGCCCCATTGTGCGCGATGAAGTACCAAAACCGCATATCCGGCCCGCTCTACGACCGCATAGATCTCTGCGTCGAGGTGGAAAACGTAAGCCCATGGCAGCTCGAGGGCTTAAAGCCGTCTGAGCCATCGTCCTCGATTCGCGCAAGGGTCATTGCCGCTCGCCGGTTCCAGTCCGAACGGCTTGAGCGCCACACGGGCAAGCCCGGCCTCCTAAACTCCGCGCTCTCCGGCAAGGAGATAGAGGAATCCGCCGACCTGACCCCGGACGCGTCCCGGCTTTTGGCAAATTCGGCCGAGAAACTCAAACTGTCGGCCCGCGGGTATTATAAGGCGATTCGCCTCGCCCGCACCCTTGCCGACATGGCCGGCCGTGCAAGTACGACCCCTGCCGATATGTCCGAGGCTCTGACGTTCCGCCGCCGCACGCTCTAAAAACTTGCTTATATTTCTTCAATCTGGTATAATTGAACCGTTATGAGGAAGATTCTAGCGCTGACAGTACTGGTACAGGCTATTTCGCCCGTTTTGGCGCAGGAGGCTCAGGACATATCCTCGGCCCGCGCGTCCCAGGTTTCGCGCGCAGGGAAAAAGAAGGGCAACGGCGGCAACTCCAAGGTAAAATTGCAAAAGAAATCCGCGGGCAGGGTCGCCAAGGGCAAACGCGCGGAATCGGCCGCGCTCGCGGTTGACGAGGCATCGCTAGGAACACACACCGACGCCGCTCTATCGGCAATAGGCGCAGACGGCACGCCCGTCGCAGCCCAAACCGCTGAGACAGCACTGATAGCAGCACCCGGCTCCGTCGCCGACAGCCCGGATTGGGAGGGCTTTACGATGTGCATGCGCGGCAGCTGCGGCGGCGGCAACAGCCAGCCTGCGAACGTGCGCTGCTACGAGGATTTGACGGCCGAGGACGTATTCAACCAGGAATGCAAGATAATGGTCGCGACCGACCCGTCGCGCGCCAAGGAATTTTACGACTACTTCCACGACACGGTACTTCCGACGGAACAAAAGGAGGCATGCAATAGAAGAGGCGGCCTGTGGGATACCGCCGGCCGCCGGTGCCTGATAACCATAACGTACCGGAGGAAAGGAAGCGGAGCAAGCAATGCCAAGGGCGTCAAGCTCGAGGATAATATCGGCTGCGACGACAACGTTCCGAAACAGGTCGAGCTCGGCGGAACACAGAAATCGCTGTTGTGTAAAGCGGAAATTTTCGGCAAAGGCCCGTGCTTCAACGCGGATAACAAGGCAATCGACGAAGTGAAAACGCAGCAGGCTCTTGGAGTCGGTCTTATGGTAACTGGAGTTGTTGGAGGTACAATCGGAGGAATCTTGGCTGGGAAACCAAAAGATGGAGCTGGTGATTGGAATGTCGGCACTACCGTACTGACCGGAGTCAGTGGCGCAGTTGCTGGAGTAGGGTCAGGCTTGCCGACTTTATTGACCGCCAACAGCAGGGCTGTCGGTCAAGGAACCGAAGCCAAGGGAAACTGCTCCCTTCCAGACGGAAGCGATGTAAGCGAAAGTCAGGAAATAAGCTTGGAATGGTAAAGATATAAAACTATTTTTTATTATTTTTATCCCTGTGGGCAAGTGGAGATAACTTGAAAAGTTATCCTGCTTGTCCACAGGAAACATAAAAAAAGAAGCAAGAAGGCTTCTTTTAACGTGAGTGAACTAATTTGCCATCTATTATAATTATATAATCATACGCTCCCATTCCAGACTGTTCATGACGAGGATACCAACCAAATCTAACTGATTCAGCATTCAGTATCTCAGGGTGGGCTTTTATATATTCCGGGCTTAAATATATATGTTTCTGGTCAGCAGTAGTTCCAAGATTTCCATCGGTATCTACGACTATAAGTTTTCCTGGTTTTCCTCCAAGATTATTACCATCATAAGTCTTTACAATCGAGCCTTCAAAAACCTGAGGCTGAGCCGCAGGCGTGCTCTCGCAACCGGCCGCGCCAAAAGCCGCGACGACTGGTACACCGACTTTAAGTCCGACATCAAGCCCTTTGCCCACTGCTTTTGTCAAAATTTTCGCAGCTTTTTTGGCAACTTCACCCACTTTGGGGGAAATTTTCTTCATTTTTTTATACTCCCGGTTAAACAATTGACAAATTACGTCCGTCTATTTGTCAAAGTCAAGAAGTATTTTTCCCCACCCCGCTATTGGTACCTAAGCGCCTCTATGGGGTCAAGCTTCGTCGCCTTTATCGCGGGGAACAATCCGCTTGCTATTCCGACCACGATTGCCACGGAAAAGCTTATGATTACGGTCAAAAGCGATATTGGCACTGCTTGGTCGAACAACGCTCCGCCCGCCTGCGAAAGCACTATTCCCAAAACCATGCCCACCATCGACCCGATGAACGAAATCAGTATCGCTTCAAGCAGAAATTGCCCCATAATTGCCCGATTCGTGGCGCCGATTGCCTTGCGAATCCCGATCTCGCGCGTGCGTTCCGTCACCGACACCAACATCATGTTCATAATGCCAATCGATCCCACAATCAGGGAAATCGACGCTATGCTGGCCAATAAAATCGACAAATACATCCCCACGCTGCGTATAGTGTTGAGCATTTCCGTCATATCGTCGATATGGAAGTCGTTCTCTGCCGCAGGCTTGATTCTCCGCGATTCGCGCAGCGCCGTCTCGATAAGCTGCTTGGATCTCTCTATGTTGCTCTCGTCGTCCACCTGCGCCATGATATAGTTGACCCGATTCGGTATCCACGACCCTTGCAACCTCCGGCGATAGGTCGTAATCGGCATAAGAACCGCCGAATCTTGGTCTTGCCCGCCTATTCCCTGCCCCTTGGCTTTAAGGAGGCCGCGCACGACAAAGGGAACGTTGCCGATTCGCACCACTTCGCCGATAGGATCCGCCCCGTGGAACAGCTCGGTTTTAAGGGTTTGGCCGATAAGCACCGCCGCCGTAGCCGACTTTACGTCGCGCCAGGTAAGGGACTGCCCCTCCTCAAGCTCGTAATTCCCGGTCTTCATCACGTCCGGCGTGCTGGCGGTAATGCTGATGGTATAGTTCTCGCCCTTATAGACAATCTGGCGCGTCCCATGCACCATGGGCGATACGGCGGTAAGATAGCGTATTTTGCGCACCACGTCCGCGTCGTCCGTCTTGATGACGGTCTGCCCTCCGCCGCGCACACCTGCGGTTGCAGTGTACTCCGGTCGGATGATAAGCAGGTTCGAACCTATGCCGGACAGGGAATCGTTTATCATGTTTTGTACGGTCTGTCCCGCCGCTACCATAATGACCACCGCACACACACCGATGATTATGCCAAGCATCGTCAGGAACGAACGCAACCTGTTCGCATGCAGGGAAATCCACGATTCGCGGAATACCGCCTCGGCCATTCTAAGGTTTTTGTTGTCGGTTGCCATGATCTATTGTATCCCGAATCTTCCGCTTTCGAACGTGTCGCTCGAGCCATCCTGATACTCGATTTCCCGGCTGGTCTCATATCCGTTGCGATATATGACGGTAATCGTCATGACACCGGCGTTGGTCTTGGTGGAATAGCGTAGCACGCCATCCGCGGGCGTAATTCCATCCCGCTCGCAATAGTCGTACTCCGGATACATCTTGTCATACTTCTTGGGGTTGCATGGCCCCACGTCATTCTCGCTGAAGTACTTTACTCCATCGCACGCAGCAAGCAGGACGATAAGTATCGGCAACAACTTATTTTTCATTATGTTCTCCCTTGAAGTTTTTGACCTCGCCATCGTACCGCACCACGCCGTCGCGGATGTAGATAAGCCGCTTGGCATACGCGGCTATGTCCGGTTCATGCGTGACAAGCACGATTGTCTTTCCCTGATGGTTCAGCTCGGTAAATAAATCCATAATCTCGTCGCTGGTTTTCGTGTCCAAGTTTCCCGTCGGCTCGTCAGCCAGAAGGAGGGAAGGGCGATTGACAAGCGCCCTCGCGATTGCGACCCTCTGCTGCATGCCGCCGGAAATCTGGTTCGGCATGCGATGGATGAAGTCGCCAAGCTTGACGCTTTTAAGTATGTCTTCTGCCCGCTCGTGCTGCTCGGACAAGGTCGCGCCGGAGTAGATCATAGGAATGCACACATTGTCGAGAATCGTGCGCTGCATAAGCAGGTTGAAGCCTTGGAAAACGAACCCGATTTTCTGGTTGCGTATGGACGCAAGCTCGTCATCCGTCATGCCGGAAACAAGCTGTCCGTCGATAAGGTATTTGCCCTCAGTCGGTTTGTCCAGGCACCCGAGAGTGTTCATAAGCGTGGACTTACCCGACCCACTTGGGCCCATGATGGCCACGAAATCCCCCGCTTCTATGTCGAAGTTTATGTCGTGCAAAACCGGATAAATCTGCCCTCCGGCCATGAAATAGGTCTTGAAAAGATGCTGTATGGAAATGACCTTGCCGGACATCAGCGTCTTCCACCGCCCATAGGCCCGCCGCGGTTATTCTGAGGCTTAGGTTTTGCGCGCCCCGAGCCTTCAAGATAGTCCATGATAATCTTGTCCCCTTCGCCTATGCCTGCGCCCTCTATTTCCGTATGCATGCCATCCGAGATTCCCTTGGTTATCTTGATTGCTTCGATTCCCTTTATGGACGTGTCGAAGACATATACGAACCCCTGCGATGCACCCAGCTTGCGGTCTTCGGGATACACGACTTTTGAATCGAGCGATTCCGGCGGGCGGAATTGCAATGCCTGGTTCTCGACCGACAGCGCATCCTTTTTCTCAAGAGTATTTATTTCGACAAAAGCGGTCATGCCCGGAAGAAGTTTCTCGTCCTTGTTGTCGATTTTGATTACAACATTATAGACCACGATATTCTGCTCGGTCTTTGGGTTCAACCGAATTTGATCAACCGCACCCTTGAAAGTCTCAAGTGGAAAGGCGTCTACAGTGAAATCCACGCTCTGCCCCGGCTTGACATTGCCGACGTCCGCCTCGGAAATCGAGGCCTCGATTTGCATTTTCTTGAGATCTTCCGCGATGACGAATAAGGTCGGGGCCGAGAAGCTGGAGGCAATCGTCTGCCCCTCCTCGACATTCTTGGATATGATGATTCCCTTGACCGGACTACGGATTTCAGTATAGCCGAGATTTATCTGTACCCGCTCCATCGTCGACTTTGCCGACACATAGTCCGAATTCGCCGCGGCAAGCTCGGTCTCAGCCTGGTCAAGCTCGATTTTTGCGACATACCCAGCTTCGTATAGTTCAAGCTCGCGCGCTTGGTTGAGCGTTGCGAATTTAAGCTTGGTCTTGGCCTGCTCGTATCGAGCCTCTGCAGCTTTCATCTCCTCCTGTAGACTCGACTTGTCGATGACGGCCAACAGCTGCCCGGCCTGAACCGGAGTGTTGTAATCGACGAGAATTTTATCGACAATACCCGATACCTGCGCGCCCACGGATACAAGATTTACAGGGTTCACATTCCCGTTCGCGCTTATCTGCGCTTTGATTGTTCGTCGCGTGACAGTGGCGAAATCAAAGCTCGACTCCTTTATATTTGCACCCTTTTTCGAAGGTGAGAATATTTTGTATATAACGAACAAAGCGATGATTGCAATCGCCCATTTAAGGATTTTGCGCCGTCTAGGTGTGGTTGCGGATACGGCTGTCATAGCATCGTCCATCGTTTCCCCTCTTTTAAGGTTATTCTACGTCATTTCTCTCGGGCAATATCGGCTCGCTCGCCCAGATAGCCTTGGGCTTTTCAAGTGAAGTAGAGCCAACATTATCGCTTTTTGCAGTTGGAGTTGCGGCCGCATTCTCATCCATAGCTGGTGTTTCTAAGGCTACAGGCATGACATAAGCATCCGTCTTTATATCCGCCTTAGGCCCTTCGGAATCTCGCAGGTTTTTAAGCGATAACTCGCCAGAGGCGCGAAGCAATGCCACACGGTAGATATATACCCCGTACTGCGCTGCTATTTTCTCCTTGCGCGACTGAATAAGGCGCGATTGTGCGTTTAAGAGACTGATTATATCGCCCTTCCCGGCTTGATATGAGCCAAGAGCAACCTGCTCGTTCTCCTGAGCACTCTCGAACATCTTTTTGGCCAGAGTCAGAGATTTCAAAGAAGTCTTATAGTCGTTATACGCATTCACAACCGACAGCTCGACCTCCTGCTCTTTAAGTCGCACTGCCTCGCGAGCATAGGCATACATGTACTTGGCATTGCGCAAAGAATACGTTGTGTCAAAACCCGAGAATATAGGTATGGTAAGCTTTACTCCCGCCGCATGACTACCCGATTCGATGAAAGATTTACCATTCCCCTCATCCATATTCACGTTCCACTGTCCGCTTGCGTAGGTGGAGAGAATGGGGTAAAAATCTGCACTCGCTCGCCGAACATCCGCATACGAAGCGTTCATATCGGATACTTTCGAAGCCAAATCCGGACGTTTCGCAAGCGCGACCTCTATAATCTCTCCGATGGATTTCTTCACCGGGTCGTTCTCCGGCATATCAAGCGGCGTGGCAAGCGAAATGGAAAGGTTCGGCGACAGGCCTAAAATCTGAAGTAGGTTGGCCTTGTCCGTTCGCACTACTTGTTCCTGCCGCGTGGTGTCAAGCTGCGCTTGGACAAGCGCGGTCTCGGCCTGAAGCTTGTCCGCTTTCGAGTTCATGCCAAGCTCGAATTTCTTACTGGCAAGCTCGAAAGCTTTCGTGGCCGCCTCTTCGTTCGCGCGTGCCGCCGCCAAGGCTTCTATCGCAGATAGGGTCTGGTAGTATGAGGAAATCGCCTCGAACGCAACGTTCTGTAGGGTCGAGTTATACGCGAAGCTCTTTGAGTTCATGGTCTGGAACGTCCCCTCGGTTGCGGAATCCCGTCGACCAAAATCGTAAAGTGTCCAAGAAATAGACGCACCCAGTGTAGCCGCATCCTCATCCGATTTGAAGTTCTCCTTGTCCTTATAGTATATCTCCTGTAAGTTCCGCTGATACCCGGCTGAGGCATCAAGCGTAGGCCAATATGATGACAGCGACCTACGGTAAAGCGCCTGGCTCGACTTTGCAAGCAGCCAGCTGCTCCGCGTCTGCGAGTTATTGCACATAGCAAGCTCTATCACGTCGGCAAGGTCAAGCTCGTCGGTCGCGAGGTTCTTGGAAAAGTTGCACGACTTCGAAAGCTCGGCAAGCGAGGTATTACGCACTTCAGCTCTTGCACTCGTACCGATAAGAGCCATAATTATCAAAAAACTTATTCTCTTCATTGCCACTCCTTGTATCGACTTATTATATAGGAAACCAGCCATCGAGTCAATAGAAAAATGGCCGTTTCCCCTTTGTCTAATATATGACAAACAAGGCAAATTCTTGCGTTTTTGTTATTATTGAAAAGTATATGGAATCAGGAAGTAATTTATGAAAGTTATGGATAGGACTCCTCTAATCTCTTTGCATATAAGTTTTTTCCAGTGTAGGAGTCAAGGGTTTTTCTATGGAAATATTATATTGGAATAAACCAAGGGGTGGATATTTGCTTTTTTCACCATTTATCACATCCATAACGGAATATGAAGTACGCCACGCGTTTTGCACTGGCCAATCGAATACAGTGGTATAATTTCCTTTAGCGTTTGTTGGAACTGCCTCTAAGTCATTTAGGTACAACCTTCCATAAATACCTTTATCAGTCAAAACCCCATATCTTAGTACATCTTTGTTGTTGTAGGCTAAGATATTGAGGTTTTCTGAAAAAATACAAATGCCGGTATCTACAAGCTTTGTTCTGCCAGAGTAATAACTATTGTCTCCAATTTTATATACATTGCCATGTGTCCTTGCCTCATAATTGCTTGAACAACCGTTTAACTCTGTCCTATCTGTAATTGTAAAAAAAGAGTACCCTTCTTGTAGTGCAACTTCCGCCGCCACCATCATTGCCCAATCTTTTTTCTTGTCATAAGAAAAATTATTATCTGTCAAATTTATTTTATACTGTCGCACATCCAACGGACGACCTATTGCTAAATCTGATAAAGATACAAAATGTTTTTTCTTCATCTCTAATTCGGCATTTTGTTCCTTATCTTGTTCAGTCCAGCCTATAGCCTGTCCAGAAAGCTCATATCCGCGAATGATGGATTCTTTTGATTGTTCAAATCCACAGCCGTTCGATATACTAACCCCTCTGTCTAATTGGCGTTGGCATAAAGCCCAATCTTCTAAATTTGCGGGCATGTAGAACTTATTCGCAGTTTGTTTAACTTGCGCCTTTCTACGAAAATTTCCATCCGTAATATCTTTGTTTGCGCCAACGCAACCTACGAATAAAGTAATAAGAACTAAATGCAACTGTTTCATTTTACCCTCTCCGGATGGCAATAACGCTTTGCCGTATTCGTATTTCCTGCCGTCAACCTTAGTTCATTTATCGCAGTTCGTTTTTTTATTATTCCCCTATAGAAACCCAAGATAACTTACAAAAGTTATTCTGGGTTTCCACAGACGAAATCAAATGCTTTATGCAACTTTGCGAAGCTTGCTCTCGCTCGAGGCGCCGACCTCCGCTTCTAGTGCACTCATCTGCTCATGCGCGGCCTCGAATATGAAAAGCTTTATGCGCTCGGCGATTTGCGAGTCGGTCATGGTCTTAGTGTTCTCGGCGAACGACTGACGCCGTATCTGGAACGCAGTGTAAGCACCGATAAGCTCGGCGCGCTCCAAGCTCTCGAGGCTGCCGCTTGCGCCCTCATGTATGCTTTTTGCAATGGCCTCTTTAAGCGAGACTGTCGCGCCGCCCTTTTCGACCCATATTATCTCCTCAAGTACCGAGTCGATTATGGTCATGAGTATGGTCTTGTTCTTGCTTTCCATTTTTTCTCCTTTTTTACGCCCTCGGGTACCAATATGATTCATACAGATTCTATTGTCAAGTAAAAAATGTATTTTTATTGAAAAAAGTTATTCTATGTCATGTCTAGGCATTTTTTGTCATTGACAGCCATAAAAAGGCATTATAAGATACAGCTATGTTGTTTCTAGGCTCGATTGCGAATAAGATTGACGCCAAGGGTCGTGTAAGCGTCCCGGCCGAATTTCGCTCGGGCCTACACTCGGGCGAATTCCAAGGCGTAATACTCTACCATTCCTTCACCGGCAGGTGTATCGAGGGTTGCACACTCGAAAGGATGGAAAAGATTTCTGATGCCGCCGACACCATGGATATGTTCGGCGAGGAGGCGCAGAGCCTCAACTCGCTGATATTCTCCGACGCGCGGCGCCTTGCGTTCGACATAGCCGGACGCATAGTCGTGCCAATGGACTTGCTCGAGTTCTCGGGGATAAAGGGAGATGCTCTGTTCGTTGGCCGTGGCAAGACGTTCCAGATATGGAACCCCGATGATTTCAAGGTCGCCCAATCCACCGCCCGCCACCGCGCGCTCGAGTCCCGCCCCAGTCTCATAATCCCAAAGGGTTAGTCCAGTCTAGAGAGAAGTATGCTGTATTTTCGAGCTTATCCTTGATTTAACAGGGCTAATATTATACAATTCATCCATGCATATTTCGGTTTTATTAAAAGAAGTCCTTGAATACCTTTCCCCGCAGCAGGGCGAAACCATAATCGACGGAACGTTCGGGGCAGGGGGATATTCAAGGGCAATACTTGAAGCAGGGGCAAATGTTATAGCGTTCGATCGCGACCCGTCCGTGACCCTTATCGCCGCCAAACTGACAGAGGAATACCCGTCCCGCTTCACGTTCCACAACGATAAATTCTCGAACATCGCGAAAATCATAACAGAGCCGGCTGACGGCCTTGTACTCGACCTCGGCGTTTCATCCATGCAGCTGGACGAGGCGGAACGAGGCTTTTCCTTCCGTGCCGACGCTCCGCTCTTGATGGAGATGGGCGGCAACGACCGCTCCGCCGCCGATATTCTCAACATGGCCAAAGAAGCCGAGCTGTCGCAAATATTGAAAGACTACGGCGAAGTCCGCGGCGCCCGCGCCATAGCAAGGAAAATAGTGGCCGCCCGCCCATTGCAAACGACGTTCGACCTCGCGGCCCTTGTCCCGAAACAGGAATTGGCCAAGGTATTCCAGGCCGTGCGTATAGCCGTGAACGACGAGCTTACCGAGCTCAGGAAAGCCCTTGAGGGCGCAGCGGGAATACTCAAGCCCGGCGGACGCATGGTGGTGGTAAGCTTCCACTCGCTCGAGGATAGGATGGTCAAGGATTTCCTGCGCCCAAGGGCGACCACAACAAACCGCTATGCCCCGCCCGCGCCCGTTCAGGCGATAAATCTCTTCCAAGTCCTGACGAAAAATGCTATAATCCCGACGGCGGAGGAGACAAGGCGAAATCCGCGCGCCTCCTCGGCCAGGCTTCGTGCGGGAGTAAGGATATGAACAGGGCTTTTCTCTATTGCTTGATAATAGCAGGCGGCGTCGGTATGGGAATCATCTCCGCCGTGGTTCAGTATAGGATAAACAGCCTCGAAAGGCGCATAAGGACGCTGAAGTCCGAAATCGCCTCCGCAGACACGGATATGAAAGTGCTGGGTGCGGAAATCTCGCGCCTCTCGACGCTTCCGCGCATAAAGCGCCTCGCCGCCGAGCGATTGGAGGGCTTCAGGCCGATAGCAAGGGGGGACGAGATAAGGGTGCTCGAGATTCCCATAAGCCCGAGGTTCGAGCGATGAACGGGCATATATTGGGCGGCGGCTTTGCGCCCGGCCGCGACCTGCCGCTAAGGTGGTTCGAGCGCAGACGCTTCACCCGCATGGATTTCATCAAATACGCGCTTGCTGCATTGTTTTTGTTCGCCGTGGCAAGGATATTCCAGCTGTGGCTTTTGGGCACATCCGCCCGTCCAGCCATAGAGCGCCAAAGCGGCTCGCGCGCCGATATAGTGGACAGGAACGGCGTCCCGCTGGCCGTAAGCCTGCCTGCATACGAGCTCTGCGCAAACGGTATAAAGGTTGCAAGGCTGGCCGAGTCCGCCCGCGCGCTGACCAAGATATTGCCCCAACTAAAATACGACGACGTGATGGCGAAATTCAAAGCCAAAAAGGAATGCGCACCCCTCGCAAGACGCATAACGCAGGAGGAAAGGGATAAAATCGCCGCCCTGAAAGAGCCCGGCTTCGGCTTCAATCTGACCGAGCGCAGGGCATACCCGCACGGCGGCCTTTTCGCCCACGTCCTGGGCGGAGTGAACGCCGCCGGCATCGGCATGGGAGGCATGGAAAAGTTCATGGACGAGCATAGCCTCGCCTCATCGCCAACGCCTCTCTCTCTCTCGGTCGATATGTACATCCAGGACGCGCTGCGCGGCAACCTCGCAAATGCCATGCAGTCCTACGGCGCCAAGTCCGCCGCCGGTATAGTGATAGACGTCAAGACAGGCGAGGTATTGGGCCTTGCGAGCCTGCCCGACTTCGACAGCGCTGCGGCCGGAACATACTCGGCGTCCGAGCCGCACAAGAACCATGCTACCTCCGACGTGTACGAGCTTGGCTCAATAATGAAAATCTTCAATCACGCCTTGGCGGTCGAAAGCCATTACTCCAAGGATAAAAAGTTCGACGTCGAGCGCCCGCTTTATATTGGCGAGCACCTCGTCCGCGACGCGCACTTCCATAAGCAGTATTTGGACTTCGACGAGGCGTTTTATTATTCAAGCAATCGCGCCGCCGCGCAGATTGCCGAGGAACTTGGGCTCGAGAAACAGAAAGAGTTTTTCGCCCGCTTCAACTTCTTCGACCGCATGGTATTCGAGCTTCCGGGCTTGGCCAAACCTATACTTAGCCAGTGGAACAAGACCACAGGCAAGACGGTCGCCTACGGCAACGGGCTTGCGATAACCATGCTGCACGCAGTCGCGGGCGTGAACGCCATAGTCGGCGGCGGAATGTACGTAAGCCCCACGCTCCTGAAACGCTCCGACGGCGATGTCTTGAGAAGCCGCCAGGTCGTCCGCGATGATACGTCCGAGGAGATGAAACGGCTCATGCGCCTTGTGCTGACCGAGGGCACCGGCCGCGCCGCAACCACAAGCGACGTCGTGGCCGGAGGCAAGACCGGCACCATGTTCAAAAGGAAGAACGGCGCCTACGACGAGACAAGGACTCAGGTTTTTTTCGTGACAAGCCTGCCGCTTGAAAGCCCGAAATACACGATGATGATAATGCTGGACGAGGCCGTGAGCGGCGCCTGCAACGACGCTTCCTGTACCGCCGCCCCCACTGCGCGCAGGATTATCGAGGAGATAACCCCCCTGCTTGTGATGTGATGATTTCGCTCTTGATTTCACGCGCAGGGTGCCATACAATACCCTCATGGAAAAAATCGCGGCCATAGGCAGGATAGGTATAGACTTCGCCCGCGGAGTGGCCTCCTACGCAGCGTTCCTGCTGCGCGCGGTAAAGGACGCGTTCGTCCCGCCGTTCTATCCCAAGGTATTGGCGGCCCAAATGGCCGAAATCGGGTTCTACTCGCTCCCGGTCGTAAGCCTGACCGCGCTGTTCGCCGGCATGGTGCTGGCCGTGCAAAGCTATACCGGCTTCGCGCAGTTCTCGGCCGGAAGCGCTGTCGCAACGGTGGTGGTTGTGTCGATAACGAGGGAGCTTGGGCCGGTATTTGCAGGCCTTATGGTCGCCGGACGCATAGGCGCAACCCAGGCGGCTTCGATTGGAACAATGGCCGTGACCGACCAGATTGACGCCCTGAAAACCCTCTCGGTAAGCCCGTTCAAATATATAATAAGCCCGCGCATATTGGCGGGCGTCCTGACGCTTCCGTTCTTGGTCTTCGTGGCCGATATAATAGGGGTGTTCGGAGGGTTCATAGTAGGCACCTCGACACTTAAATTCAACGCATACACATACGTAAAGAATACCTACGCCGCGCTCTCGTGGAGGGACGTTTATATAGGACTGGTCAAAGCAAGCGTCTTCGGCCTGGTCATAACCTCGATGGGCTGCTACTTCGGGTATAAAACCAAAGGAGGAGCCGAGGGCGTGGGCAAGTCGACCACCAACGCCGTCGTCATCAGCTCGATTTTGATTCTGATACTCAACTACGTCATAACCGACCTGTTCTTCGAGGGCGCATAGACGGACATCAAGCCGCCTCGAAATGCGGCGTATCTATAAACGAAGCGAAATGCCCGCCCCACTTGTTCCCCGCGCGAAGCGTTTCCCAGTATTTGCCAATCGGCTCGAGCGCGCTGACCTTCTCGACCAACCGCCCATTCTTCGTAAAGAACAGGTCAATTGCAAGCTTGTCCAAGTGTTTGCTGAACATTGTCTTGCTTTTCCCGGCCGCAAAATAAATCTTCTGCTGCTCGAGGGTGCGCTGCGCCTCGCCTATGCGGCATTCAAAGCCAAGCTCGAACGAACGCGCCAAAAGCGCCGCCACGTCGCGCGAAAATTTTTCCTGCCTCTCTCCTAGTATCATTTTTATCTCCTTTTTTTTGTACCCACAGCCAGTGGCGAATATGAATGCTACCGATGATAGGCCCGGACGGGTGATTGGCCCGGGGCTCCAAAGGCGCCAGCCGCGGAAATTCTTTCTGGAAGAATACCGCGTAGTTTAGTCCGCAAGGACAAGGGTAAGTAATAAGATACGAACCCTAACCAAGTCGCCCCTTGGGAGGTGGCGAAGCCGCCCTGAAGCCAAAGAGGTTCGGTAAGGAACCTGGATGGAGCCTCCGCCTGGCAGGTTGTAGCCTGCTATTTTACGGTCTGGGAGGCAGTAGGGTTTCGCATGGTCATTCCCGCGGAGGCGGGAATCCGGTTGTACGAAACCGTAAAGGACAGCTATGACATTCAAAAAGACGCCAAAGGTCGTGTGGGTACACATTCCTTCGCTTTTCTAAAGCTTCCCACTATATAGCACAAATAGAGAACAATGTCAAGAGAAAAATAAAATAATTATATTTTTTTGTTATTATTTGAGTGGCATATCGCAATCGCAAGCGCATCCGCCGCATGCTCCGAGTCCACCGCCGGCCGGCCCAAGAGAACGCCGATCATCATCTCTATCTGCTCCTTGCCCGCATGCCCGACGCCGGTTATGCTCTTTTTCACAAGGTTGGCCGAGTATTCGAAAACCGGCACGCCGTAAAGCGCGGGCATCAAAAACGCCACCCCCCGCGCCGCGCCAAGTTTCAAAGTAGAGGCCGGATTCATGTTCACGAAAACCTCCTCGATTGCCGCTGCCTCCGGCTTGTATTCGTCCATTACCGCCGCAAGCCCGTCGTGTATGTGGCGAAGGCGCTCCGCCATCGCAAGCTTCTCGGGGATTCGCACGGTTCCGTTCGCGATGTGCGTGAAACGCCCGTGCTCGTGCCCGATGACGCCCCAGCCGGTAAAGCGCAAGCCCGGATCTATGCCAAGTATTCTCATGGCCCAAGTATAGCGCCGCCCGCGCCCGCCCGCAATAAATTTGTTGATAAATATTTTTTAAGGCTTACAATGGCAACAGGAGGAAAAATGGGATACATCGCGCTTTTTTTGATAATGATTGCAACGCCGGCCTGCGCCGAAGACGCGGCTCTCGCCGCCGAGAATAGGATGAACGGGGTCGAGGACGCGCTCTCTGCCTTGACCGCCAAGATAGAAAAGGCCGAGTTCGACACCAAGGTCTTCAAACAGGAAACCGGCGCTCTCCTTAAAAACCTCTCGCTCCAGATGGACGAGGTTAAAAGGGACGCCGCCACCGCGAAACAGCGGCTCGAGGATGAGATAGACGAGCTTAAAAAGCAGAACGACGCCAAGGCCGCGCAAATCCAGACCCAGCCGGTAACGCCGCCGCCCTCGAAAAAGGCCAAGGGCGCGCCCAGGGGCATAATCGCGCTCGACAAGGACAGGGACGCCGCACCCACGCCCGCGCTCGAGTTCGAATCCGCGCTCGCCCTGTTCGACAAAAGGGATTTCGAGGCCGCCGCCGTCGCCTTCGCCGATAATATCGAACGCTCGCCCGAGGGTGCCCTGTTCTACAAGAACCTGTTCTACCTCGGCCTGTCGTTCAAGAACCTGGACAAGAAAGTCGAGGCCTGCCGCTCGTTCGACGCTATAATAAAGTCCGCGCCCGCCGCCGACGCCGATACCGCGACCCTTGCCGCCGCCGAGTATGAAAAATTGAAATGCGCGAAGAAATAGGCCTTTTGCGGTTTTTTATCTCCGTCGGAGCCGACGCCATGTTCTCCGACACGCCCGTTTCGCTCTATAACGTTGTCGAAAAGCCAAAGATACAGGCACAGCCACCGCAACCGCTTGCCGCCGTATCCGTTTCCGCCGCAACCGAGGAGGCCGAAAACCTCGCCGCCGCATGCACGAACCCGGCAGAGATTACAAAAGCGCTCGAGACATTCTCCGCCTGCCCGCTAAGGAAATTCGCAGGCTCCGCAATCGGCGGCATAGGCGCACCCGCGCCCAAAGTGCTTGTGCTGACCGAGGCTCCATCCTCCGCCGACGACGCGACCGGCAACGCGTATTCCGACGATTCGGGCGAGCTTTTGCGCCGCATGCTTGCAAGGGCGAACCTCTCGCTCGACACCGACACGTTCGCGCTCCCGTCTATAGCGTATAGGCCGCCCGGCGGCCGCCCGCCCACGGACGAGGAAATCGCGACGCTGAAACCGTTCCTGCTCCGCCATATAGAGCTCCTCAAACCTCGCGCGATATTTGCGCTTGGCCAGCTCCCCGCGCGCATGCTGCTTGCGACGGACGAGCCCATGGCAAACCTGCGGGGGCACTGGAGCGAGGCCGCGGGAACCCCGCTTATGCCGACATTCTCGCTCGCCCAGCTTCTGGCCAACCCCGAGGCAAGGAAAGCCACATGGGAGGACTTGCAACAAGTGCTTGACAAAATAATATAAAGTTCTATAATTTTGTCTATAAACCTCGAAACGGAGGACAAAATGAATATAATAGAAAAAGATCAGGCATCCGAGCTTCGTCGTATGTGCGCCAATAGGGAGCGCGCGTCCGTCGGTGTCTCGCCCTTCGCCAGGATAAGGAATTTTATTATGCGCGAACGCAAAAGCGTAAGGCAGATAAACGAATTCTTCAACGATTTCCTTATACCTCAAATCAAACAGGACAGGTTGAAAAAGTAAAGCTGTACTTCCGCCCGTGGCTGTTGTATTATTTCACCTATGGAAAACGTCATCGAAATGAAGGGCGTCTACAAGTCCTACGGCACGAAACAGGTGCTAAAGGATTTCAACTTGACGCTCGCCAAGGGCGAATCCGTGGTCATGCTTGGGCCTTCGGGCGCCGGCAAGTCCGTTTCCACCCGCATAATGCTTGGGCTTGAAAGGACCGACCGGGGCAGGGTGTCTGTATTTGGCGAGGATTTGGCCAAATCCTCCGAGGAGGATATATTCCGCCTCAATAGGAAAATGGGCATGCTCTTCCAGAACGGCGCCCTGTTTGACAGCCTTAGCGTATGGGAGAATGTGGCCTTTTCCCTAATCCACAACGACGATATGAAGGATGCCGAGGCAAGGAAGCTCGCCATAGACAAGCTCTCGTCCGTCGGACTGGCGCCAAGCGTCGCCGACCTTATGCCCGCGCAGCTCTCCGGCGGAATGATAAAGCGCGCCGCCTTGGCACGCGCAATCGCCTCCGACCCCGAGGTTATATTCTTCGACGAGCCTACGACCGGCCTCGACCCCATAATGGGCGACCAGATAAGCGAGCTGATAGCAGGCCAGGTAAGCTCGCTTGGCGCGACCGCGTTCACGATAACCCACGACATCGCCTCCGCCATGATAATCGCAAGCCGCATAGTCATGTTGCACGAGGGAAGGATAGTGTGGGAGGGCAAACCCGCCGATTTGCGCGCCCCCGGGAATAAAGTCGTTGCCGAATTCGTCGGCGCCCGCAAACCCTGTTGAGCAAGCGTTTTTCTCTTGCATTTCCAAGCATTTTGGGCTATAACGTGCGCGATAACAAGGAACTTCGATGACCGAAAAGATACTGATGCCGAAATCAACCGCCGTCTGGCTTATCGACAATACCGCGCTAAGCTTCGCTCAGATTGCGGCGTTCTGTTCCATGCACCCGCTCGAGGTTCAGGCCCTTGCCGACCGTGACGAGGAGGAGTACGTTGTCGGCTTTTCCCCAATCCTCAACAACATGATAACGTGGGAGGATGTAAGGCGGTGCGAGGCCGACCCGAACGCGCGCCTGACCGTAAGCGACAGCCTCGAGGGGTTCATCAAGCAAAGCCGCAAGGTAAAATCCCGCTATACGCCCATGGCGCTTCGAGCCGGCCGCCCGGACGCCATACTCTGGCTGGTCAAGAACCACCCCGAGCTTTCCGACGCCCAGATTTGCAAACTTGTTCGTACCACCAAAAACACGGTCGAGTCGATACGCAGCCGCACGCACAAGGCCATGGCCGACCTTACCCCGAAAAGCCCGATATTGCTCGAGATTTGCACCCAGGCCGATCTTCAGGCAGCAATCGACGCCGCCGACAAGAAAACGGCCAAGGCCGACTAGGCAGGAGCGCTGATGTTTTTCAAAAGAAAGCCGGCCCCCGCGCCAGAACAAAAAAAAGCTCCAGCCAGGGCTCCCGACGCCGCGGGCGATTTCCTGCTCAAGGGCCTGTCCGAAAATCTCCAGGTGCTTGTCGGTCGCGCGCGCGTCCGCGGATACATCGCCAAGGCCGAGGTGGATAACGCCTCCGCGCTCGACGGCCTAAGCCCCGAGGAGGCCGACGACGCCCTGGTTTTAATCTCCGAAATCGGCGTCACGGTCAAGGAGGAATACGGCGAGGACGACGAGATTTCGATAGGCGCCGAAGAGGACGCCGCCGCCCCGCCCGATGGCGAGCAGGACGAGGACGAGAACGTCTATGGCGTCGCCCGCGCAAAGGTCGAAAAATCCACCGCAATGAAAGAGTTCCTCGAAAGCCA
The DNA here is from genome assembly GCA_031263095.1 of Rickettsiales bacterium. Classification (GTDB taxonomy): domain Bacteria; phylum Pseudomonadota; class Alphaproteobacteria; order Rs-D84; family CACZYB01; genus WQWV01. Next base: position 28,114 of record JAISGI010000018.1, read on the forward strand.
CCAGGAGGAAGAGGCCGTCTTCGTCGACCCCGGCTCCTCCGACCCCGTTCGCAACTACCTCCGCGCCATGGGCTCGATAGAGCTTTTCAGCCGCGCGGGCGAAATCGCCATAGCCAAGCGTATCGAAGCCGGCCGCAAGCTGATGATAGAGGGCCTGTGCGATTCTCCCATGACCATAAGGCGGATTTTGTCCTGGTACGCCGCCCTCGGGCGCGAGGAGATAATGCTCCGCGATATTATAAATTTGGACTTGATGTACGGCGACGCGTTCCTTGAAAAGGAATTCGAGGACGGCGAGGTCATCGCCCCCACGCCCGAGGAGGATGACGACGACGAAACCGAAACCGAGGACGGAGCCGAGTTCTACGAGGACGGCGGAAGCGTTTCGGTCTCCGCCATGGAGGCCTCGCTCCTGCCGGGCGTCATGGACATTTTCGCAAGCATAAAGCGCGTCTTTTCCCGCGTGGAGAAACTCGCCCAGACCAAGCCGCCCGCCCGCCAGAAGAACGAGCTCGCCAAATATATGGAGAAAAAGGCCCGGCTCTCCGAGGAGCTTGTCGCCTGCATGAGCCGCATAAAGCTCTCCGACGCCAAGGTGGCCGAGGTCTTGGACGAAATGGTCGAGAAGAACCGGCGCATCCTCGCGCTCGAGGGACGCCTGCTCCGCCTCGCCGAAAACGCAAGGATAAAGCGCGAGGAGTTCCTCTCCGTCTATTCTGAAACCGGCCTCACCGACGCGTGGATAAAGGGCCTTGCCAAAATGCCTGGCAAGAATTGGCAGCGCTTCGCGACCGTCCACATCGAGGAAATAAAAAAGATAAAGGCCGAGGTCGACAAAATCTCCGCCGAAACCGGCCTCCCGCTGGGCGAGTACAAGACCGTAGTCGAGGTCGTAAGGAAGGGCGAGCGCGAGGAGTCAAGGGCGAAAAAGGAGATGATAGAGGCCAACCTCCGCCTTGTCATTTCGATTGCGAAAAAATATACCAATAGGGGCCTCCAGTTCCTCGACCTCGTTCAAGAGGGCAACATAGGCCTGATGAAGGCCGTGGACAAGTTCGAATACCGCCGCGGGTACAAATTCTCGACCTACGCTACTTGGTGGATACGCCAGGCTATCACGCGGAGCATTGCCGACCAGGCCCGCACCATCCGCATTCCGGTGCACATGATAGAGACTATAACCAAGCTCAAAAAGACCAGCCGCGTCATGATGCAGGACCTCGGCCGCGACCCCACGCCCGAGGAGCTCGCCAAAAAGATAAACATGCCCATCGAAAAGGTGCGCAAGGTCTTGCGCATCGCCAAGCCGCCGATTTCGCTTGAAACCCCGGTCGGCGACGACGAGGACAGCTCTTTCCGCGACTTTATCGAGGACAAGAACGTGGTCAAACCCCTCGACGCCGTGGTCAATTCCAATTTGCGCGAGATTACCTCCCAAGTCCTCTCGACCCTCACCCCGCGCGAGGAACGGGTGCTCCGCATGCGCTTCGGAATAGGCATGAACACCGACCATACGCTTGAGGAGGTCGGCAAGCAGTTCAGCGTCACTCGCGAACGCATAAGGCAAATCGAGGCCAAGGCCTTGAGGAAACTCAAACATCCCACCCGCGCCAAAAAGCTCCGCACTTTCGTGGAATAAAGCGGATTTTTCTTGATTTTGCGAACCGGTGTATGTATAATCTGCCAAAATGAAAAGAGGTGATTTTATATGGTAAAAGTTCTCGTGCGCGAGAATAACGTCGAGCAGGCGCTCCGCGTCCTAAAGAAAAAAGGGCAAAAGGAAGGGCTGCTTCGCGAGACGAAGGAACGCAAATACTTCGAAACCGGCACCGCCCGGCGCAAAAGGAAGAAGAACGAGGCCGTCCGCCGCGAGCGCAAGCGCATCGTCAAGGAGAAGCAGGTCTTGGGCTTCTAGGCCTTGACAACCTTGCCCGAACAGGGTAAAATCCAAAACGTAAAACCAAAGAGGAAAAAAATGAGCGTATTTGAACAGGTAAAGAAGATAGTGGTCGAGAACCTTGGGGTCGAGGCCGACAAGGTAACCGAGAACGCCAGCTTCATAGAGGATCTGGGCGCCGACAGCCTCGACACGGTCGAGCTTGTGATGGCCTTGGAGGAAGAGTTCGGCGTCGAAATTCCTGATGAAGAGGCCGAGAAGATTCTCAAGGTCTCCGACGCTGTGAAATATATCGAGGCCCACGCCAAAAAAACCGACAAGTAAGTTTTATACGAAAATCAAACCGAAAAAAGGCCAGGGTTTCCCCGGTCTTTTTTTCTGTCATTCCCGCACCTCCTCTTGTCATCCCCGCGCAGGCGGGGATCCGGTTGCCAACAGTGCCTGAATGTTTAGAAGAAGCAACCGGATTTGCTCGCTACGCTCGTCCCTGCGGGACCGCCTGCGTCCTTCGGACTCCGGCGTCGTTCCGCTTCGCTCCACCCGCCTCCGCGGAAATGACAATACTATTGCTTTGATATTTAATTTTATTGTTATTTTCCCTGTGGTAAGCGGGAGATAACTTGAAAAGTTATCCTCGCTTTCCACAGGCTAAACAACTTATCCTTGCTTTCCATTATCTCTCGTCTTATAATCTCCGCAGGAATGGAGGACAAGATGAGACGCCTGATTCTGTTGATACTTCTGGCCGCCTGCGGCGAGGCTACCTACTCGCCCGACGATGTTCACTTGGCAACCATCGAGGGCAAGACCCTGTTGGTCGACAAGAAGGAGCGCCCCGTCTCTGGCCTCCTCGAACGCAAGGAAAACGGCGACAAGGTGGTGCTCAAGGTAAGGGACGGCGTAAAAATCTCCGAGCAGTTCTATAACGCCCGCGGCAAACTTGTAAGCGAGACCGAGTTCAGCCCCTACCGCGTCCGCGCGTTCTACCCCAACGGCAACCTGAAACGCGAAGCCGTCGAAGATCAGAGCAAACGCGAATCCTCCTCGCGCATTTACTATCTTGACGGCGGAGTGTTCAGCGAGCTTAAATCCGTCCCCGGCGTCGGCCAGTCGCAAACGTTCTTCGACAAGGACGGCGGCGTAGTCTTGGCCACAAGCTCCGCCGACGATTCGAGCGATAAGTGCAACGAAGTCATCGGCCGCGCCATGTTCAGGGACGGCAAGGGCTTGCCCGCCCGCGGCCGCGTAGTGATAGGCAGCCCCGAGGCGCCAGCCGACCCCTCGATAATCTTCAACTTCAAGGAGGGCCGCGTCGACGGCGATATTACCTACATATCCGAGGTCTCGACCGAAACCGCACGGTACAAAAACTGCGACAAAGTGTACGGCAAGACCGTCCTTTCCGACGGCACCGAAACCGAAACGTTCGTCTTCAAGGCGCGCGGAAGCGTGGCAGTCCAGTACTTCCCCGGCCAGGCGCAGCCTTATAGGGTCGAGTGCAAGTACGCCGGCGAGGACAAGGACGGCACCCTGAACGTCTCCGGCCGCCTCGCCGAAACAATGGCCAAAAAGCTCGAGAAAAACCCGAACGCTTTCGTTTGCCCGAGTTTATAGTTCTCCCCGTCATCCCCGCGCAGGCGGGGATCCGGTTGCCCCAAGTGCCTGAATATTTAGAAGTAGCAACCGGATTTCCGCCTCCGCGGAAATGACAATACTATTGCTTTGATATTTTGCTGTTATTATACCTGTGGTATTAGTGTGCAACTCGCAGAGTTGTGCACGAATTCCACAGGCAACTTCAAGTGCAACTGACTTCCACCCTTTTGTCCCGGCTTGAAAGCCCGGACACGATTCGCACGCAGGACTTTGGCACATCGTAATGTGCGGCCAAGAACAAGATTAAAGCCTCGTTCGCGCGCCCGTCCACAGCCACCGCACGCAAAGCGATCTTGACCCGCCCGCCATGCTCGCCGCAGAACCCCTCGCGCCGCGCTCCGGGCACTACGTGGAGGTCGAGTATCATTTAGTACATGCTCGACAGAATATGCCGATAGTTCTTGAGATCCTTGATAACCTTGCCCGACCCAAGCGCCACGCAAAGCAAAGGATTGTCCGCAATCGACACCGGCAGCCCCGTCGCATGCCGTATGGCAAAGTCGAGATTGCGCAGGAACGCCCCACCGCCGGTAAGAACTATGCCCTTGTCCACAATGTCCGAGGCAAGCTCCGGCGGAGTATTCTCAAGCGCGGTCTTCACCGCGTCGATAATTTCCCGCACTGGCTCCGAAAGCGCTTCGGCAATCTGCGCCTCGTTCAAAATAAGCTCGCGCGGAATGCCGTTGGTAAGATCGCGGCCCTTGATTTCGATGACGCGCCCGCCCTTGTCGTCGTCCGGCACCGCGCACCCGATTTCTTTCTTGATTATTTCCGCCGACCGCTCGCCGATAAGCAGGCCGTGGTTGCGCCGGATATAGTTGATTATGGCCTCGTCCATCTTGTCGCCCGCCACGCGCACGGAACGCGCATATACCACGCCGCCGAGGGACAAAACCGCAACCTCGGTCGTGCCGCCGCCGATGTCCACGACCATAGAGCCATTGGGCTCGTTTATGGGAAGCCCCGCGCCAATCGCGGCCGCCACCGGCTCCTCGATAAGCCAGACCTTGCGCGCGCCGCACACCTCGGCCGATTCCTGTATCGCGCGACGCTCCACAGCGGTCGAGCCCGACGGCACGCATATAATGACCGTCGGAAATGTAAAAGTCTTGTGCGAGAGCACTTTTTTTATGAAGTACTTTATCATCGCCTCGGCTACCTCGAAATCGGCGATAACGCCGTCTTTAAGCGGACGTATGGCCTGGATATTCCCGGGCGTCCGGCCAAGCATTTTCTTGGCATCCTCGCCCACGGCGAGGATTTCCTTGCGCCCGTGCTCCTCCTCGGTAATGGCCACGACCGAGGGCTCGTTCAGAACAATGCCCTTGTCCTTTACGTAAATGAGGGTGTTCGCGGTGCCAAGGTCTATGCCCAGGTCGCTCGAGAACATCCCCGTGATAGATGAAAACATGCAATTTCCCCTGATAATTCGACGACCGCACTATAAACCGTCGCCGCCGAAAAATCAAGGAAAACTTGCTTTTTATTTAGAAATTATAGCGGTATCCTATGCCAATCTCGTTTATGCACCTGTCGAAATTCAGGCCAAGGACGAAACTGTTATAGTCCGTGCGCTTGTACGAGATTTGCACGTCCGACCGCTCGTTGAAATGCAATACTCCGGCAAGGATGAAAGAGCTTGTTGCAATGGAATCCCCGCTTGCCCCGTCGATTGAGTTGCGGACGCTTCCGGCGGAAATTCCGGCCTCTACGTCAAGGTTGACATAGTTCGTGGGTATTATTCCCATGACGATAAGGGCAAGCTGGGACGTTGTTATGTCCGCGCCAGACCCCTCGTGCATCATGTTGTTCCCGCCGCCGTTATAGCCGAGCCCGATTCTAAAGTACTTGTCGATATTCACGCCGCCCTCGAGGGATATGGTGGGCATCGAGCCGGAAATGCGCGACTTGTACGCGCTTACGTTCCACATCTGCTGGGCGTACCCTATTCCGGCATAGGGCCTTATGTCCGCGGTTATCGCCGCCCGGACATGGCAAAACGGTATGACGGCCAAGATAAGACTTGCCGCCGAAAGCGATATGAATTTCATTCTAATTCCTCCTTGTGTGCAAGGTTATTATAAGTTATTTCTTGCAAGCGCGCAACGGTTTTTGTAAAATTTTTTTTATGACAAGCCGCCTCGCCCAAGGTTTTTACGACCACGACCCGTTCGACATAGCCCGCGCTCTCTTGGGCTGCCTGCTCTGCACGAACCTTGACGGCCGCACGGCGAAAGGCCGCATAGCCGAGCTCGAGGTCTACCTCGGCGGCCATGACAAGGCCTCGCACACCTACGGCTTCCGCCGCACCGCCCGCACCGAGATAACGTTCCACGGCCCGAACCTGGCCTACATATTCGGTATCTATGGCAAGTACTTCCAGTTTTGTATCACAATCGGAAACGCCGGCGCCATATTGGTAAGGGCGCTCGAGCCGGTCGAGGGAATAGAGTTGATGGCCGACCGCCGCCGTTTTTCTTCTGTCATTCCCGCGAAGGCGGGAAACTTGACCGACGGCCCCGGCCGCCTGTGCCAGGCATTGGGTATCACGCGCGAGCTTTATGGCGAGGATTTAAGCGGCGACAGGATATGGCTCGAGCCGAGCGCCGCACTCCCAAGCGGCATAGAAACCGCCAAAAGGATAGGCATAGGCTACGCCGAAGAATACGCGGACAAGCCCTGGCGCTTCATCGCGAAATTTTAGATTTGACAACACTTGGGATATTGGGTAATATACACACGGTTCAACCAACCCAGGAGAAAAAATATGAAGAAACTTCTAGCACTCGCCGCCCTCGTGGCGCTTTCCGGTTGCGGCTCGTTCCGTACCGGCAAAGGCTCGACCTACTACAATACCTTCTTTGGTATTTCGATAGAGTCCGCCGTCATGGGCGACGGCATCTACCTGAGCAAATAAGCTTGGCGTAGAAACCTGAAAAGCCCCCGGAAACGGGGGCTTTTTTTATAATTTAATATTTATCTCCAGACAATCAGATTCCCGTCCCCTATGACGACCATCTTGTCCCAAACCATTATTGGCGAGGAGTCGATTGTGCCCCCGAACGACATCTGTTTCAACAGGGAGCCCGTATAGGGGTCGATGACCACCGCGCTCCCGTTCCCCGCCATGATGATAAGCCGGCTGTTGACCAGAAGCGGGTTCATAAGCGCCGCCTTGTCCGCACCCTCAAGCTTCAGCGACCATAAAACGCCGCCGGTAATCGCGTCGATTGCGCGCACAATCCTGTCCCCGTCCACGTCGAAGATTGTCGAGTTCGAAACCGCGGGCGTCGCCACTCCGCCGTACGCAAGCGACCAAATCTCGCTCCCGTCGGCAAGCGAAAGGGCCTTCATAACTCCGCCATAGCTCTTGATTATCACCCGGTCAGAGAGAAGCACGGGGTTCGCCACAATGTCGCTCATGTTGTTTATCGAGGTAAGGCTCTGCCGGTACGCCTGCGCCATCCATAGAAGTTTGCCCGTGGCAAGGTCGATAAGGTGAACCTCTCCGTTCGAGAACGCCGCGACCGCGCGCCCGTCCGCGCACGCCGGGGTCGAACCCTTGATGAACCCGAACGGATTCTCGAGCGACCGGTGCGTGAATACTTTCTCGCCGGTCGAGGCGGAAAGGACGACCAATTCGTCCGCGTCCGTTGCGAACATAAGCCGCCCGTTGCAAACCTTCGCGCCGCTCTTGAGCGTGCCCTTGTATGATTTTTTCCAGATAATCTCGCCGCTCGCCTTGTCAAGCTTGACCGCAACCGCATCGTTCGTAATCGCGTAAAGATAATCGGAATCAAGCGCAAGCGCGCCGAAAGTCAAAAGCGCCTCCGACGAAAGCGTGTTGTTTCTCCAAACCTTCTCGCCCGTCGCAAGCGATATTTTGGCAATGTTGAGGTCGCCGTCGATAGCGTACGCCGCCTCCCTGTCCGCAACCGGAGGATATAGGATTAAAGAGGTTTTATTCGACGTGCCGACAGAGGCGGTGAAAAGCGGCTCCATATCCTGCCGCCCGCCAAGGTGCCCCGCAATGTTCGCATCCGTGCGCGATTCGCTCTCCCACCCGCGCGTGATGATTGGCCGGGCAAGCTTTATCGAACCCGCCTGCGCCCCGCCGCCATCCGCCGCAACAATAGGAGCGTTGAAAATCGACACCCTCTCTCCGTCAAGCTTTTTCTTCTCCTCCGCACACGCCGCAAGTATGATAAGCGCGGCGATGACCCCCTTCTTCATAAATCTACTCCCTGTTGTCGCGTATGTAGGATAGCAAAGTGTACGCCTGCGACTTTACCGCCGCCGGCGCCGCCTCGTCCGCCTTTATTTCATCCAAAAGCCCGCGCGCAAGATCTACATTCCCGCGCCTGGAGAGAAGAAGCGCGCGCGTGAACTTCGCGCTGTAATATAGGGGCGCACGCCGCCCGATTGACTCGAGCGATTTAAGTGCTTCCGCATACCCCTCCTCGCTCGCCGTGTATTCCGGAATAAGGGCAAGCTTGACAAGCGCGATGTTCCTGAACTCCCGGTCGGTCGCCCGCGCCGCAGCTTCTTTAAGCGTGGCAATCGCGTCCTCTTTCTTGCCCGCCTCCACCTCAAGCGCATAGATGTTCTGATACGCAATGTCGCGGTACCCATACTCCGCCGCCCGCGCGAAAGTCTTGAGCTGGGCAAGCCTCTCCGCGTCCGGCAGAGCGGTTATCCGCTCGAACTCGAGCGCGTTTTCGGCCGCGATTCGCCCCTTGCGCGCCTCGATTGCATTATACGTAATCGTCGCGCCAAGCGCCAACGCGATGACGAGGATTATATATAGCTTGTACTTGCGCCAAATGGCAATCGCACCCTCCTTGCGCATTTCCTCGGCCACTTCGCGCATGAAAGCGCTCTGCTGCGCGTCCTCGTATTGCTGCTTCAAGGATTTATTGTTTGTCGATGGCATTGAAGTTCTCCTCTTCTTCGGTTTTTTCGGCCTCGGTCTCTGGCTCGGGTTCGGGCGCCGCTGGCGCGTCCTTTATGCCGAGGGCTTTTTTCTGGAGCGAGCATAGCTCCATGTTTCCCTTTTTTGCAAGCTCCAGAAGCTCGCCGAACTCCTCCTCCGTGAACGGAAGCTTTTCCGCAGTCGCCTGTACCTCGACAAGCCGCCCGTCGCCAGTTATGACGAAGTTCGCATCCACCTTGGCGTTGCTGTCCTCCTCGAAGTCAAGGTCGAGAAGCATCTCCTCGCCCACAATCCCGCACGATACGGCCGAGACAGAATTGACAAGCAGACACTCGCGCGATTTATAGGTTTTCGTAAGCTTGGCAAGAGCAAGATACATCGCCACATACCCGCCGGTAATAGCAGTCGTGCGCGTTCCCCCGTCCGCCTGCAACACGTCGCAGTCGACTATAACCTGACGCTCGCCAAGCGCGGCAAGGTTCACGCATGTGCGAAGCACCCGGCCGATAAGGCGCGATATTTCGATTGTGCGCCCGTTGGGGGCGGCCTTGTTCCGCTCGCGCTCGGTGCGGATGTTGGTGGCGCGCGGCAGCATGGAGTATTCCGCCGTCACCCACCCCTGGCCCGAGTTCCTTAAAAATGGCGGCACCTTGTTCTCGATTGTCGCGGTGCAAAGCACCTTCGTATCGCCGAATTGGGCAAGACACGACCCCTCGGCATACTTGTTCACTCCGGGGATAAGGGTTATCTGGCGTATCGCGTTGTTTTTCCGTAAGAGGGCGCGCATTTCGTAATCCTTGACTTTATGTGCGTTTATTGGTATCATTCTACACGAATATTTGCAAAAGGCAAGATGAAACAGAATTTGGAAAATTCCCTGTCCGCGCTCGCGTCCGCCGCCGCAAGGCTCGAATCCGCCGCCACAAGGGTAAAGACGCTCGACGGCAGGAAGACGGCCAGAATCGAACGCGGAGAGGTTGAGCTGTACGAGGCTTCGGCCGGACTTTCCGATATGAAGGAGCGTATCTCCCGCGCCCGCAAGAAAATCTCCGAAATGGTCGAGGGGATGAAATGAGCAATGTCAATTTCAGCATAAACGCCAAGCTGTATTCCGTCGAATGCCCTATGGGGCAGGAGGCTTATATCAAAAGCCTCGCCTCGCTTGTGGACGCAAGGGTCAAAAACCTCGCCCAGGCCTTCCGCGGCGCCGACGCCGAAACATTGCTCCTTATGGCCGCCGTCATGTCCGCCGGCGAAATCGAGAAACTCAAATTCCGCATAGCCGAATTGGAAACCGCCAAAAAGGACGGCGCGGGAGTCTTGGAGGACGAACTTGCCGGAGCAATATCGGACATCGCCGCCAAAATCGCCTCCGCCGCCGACAGCCTGGATGAAATCAAGGAGTAGAAATGCCACGCACGAAAAAAATCGAACATGTCGAACCCGCACCCGCGCAGAACAAGCCAAGCCGCGCTCCCGCCATCCTTGCCACGCTTTTGTTCATCGCGCTTG
>JAISGI010000032.1 GCA_031263095.1 Rickettsiales bacterium
CATGAAAAACAAAATTATCGCGGCGGGCACTTGGGGTTCGGTCGCGTTTCACTTTATAGTATGTGGACTGCCCCTTGTACTTGCCATATTCGGCAGTCAGCTATCGTTCGCGGGAAGTATCAGCCCACGCGTGATGTGGGGCATGATGATATTCTCGGGCGCGATGCTTGCCCTGTCGGCTGCGTTTTATTTCAGAGGCTGCGGGTGCGAGGGGAAAGCCCGGCGCGTGCAGGGAATCGGCCTTGCTATCGCCGGCTGTTTGTGGGCAATCGCCCTTGTCGGCCACTTCAGCATGACAGGAGGTGCGCCATGCCACTAGATAGCTGCTGGTGCGAGCAGAACCCGAGCCACGACAAGGAGCTTGCGCGGCTGAACCGTGCTATAGGCCAGCTTGAGGGAGTGCGGCGGATGATTGTCGAGAGGCGATACTGTCCTGAGATTCTCCTGCTTCTAAAGGGTGTGCGTGCGGCCGTGAAGGCAATCGAGAACAATATACTCAAGCGACACCTTTCGTCCTGCGTCGCGCGTTCATTCGCGAGCGAAGAGGAGCGGGACAAGAAGATTGCGGAAATCAAGGAACTGCTCGACCGTTTCTAGGAATAGATATTACTCAATTGAAAAGTCGCTTCGCTCTTTTTCAATTGGGGGCGTGTCAAAAAATCCCAGGGAAACCCCGGGATTTTTTGGGTTTGATTTTTTTATATTTTTCGGGTTTGAAATGTGATATAATATCCATTAGGAAGAGAGATGGGCGAATACGACAAAATAATCCTCGGCGACTGTATCGAGAAATTGAAGGGCGTGCCTGCGGCGTCGGTGGATATGGTATTCGCGGATCCTCCGTACAATCTCCAGCTTGCGAAAAAGCACACGCTTATCCGGCCGGACAACACCGGGCTCGACCCGGTGGACGACTATTGGGACAAGTTCGAGAGCATGGCCGAGTATGACTGGTTCACGCAGACTTGGCTTGCGGAAATCAAGCGAGTGCTCAAGCCCAACGGCACGGTTTGGGTCATAGGTTCGTACCACAATATTTTTCGTGTCGGCACAATCCTGCAAAATCTTGGCTTCTGGTTCCTGAACGACATCGTATGGATAAAGAGCAACCCTATGCCGAATTTCCGCGGCACGAGGTTCACGAACGCCCATGAAACCCTGCTTTGGTGCAGCAAGTCGCGTTCCGCAAAATATACTTTCAACTATGAGGCGATGAAGTCCCTCAACGACGGCCTCCAGATGCGTTCTGACTGGTTCTTGCCGATTTGCAAGGGGAGCGAGAGGGTCAAGGATGAGGACGGGGACAAGCTTCACTCGACGCAGAAGCCGGAGGCGCTTTTGTACCGTATAATCCTTGGCTCGACGCGGCCGGGTGATGTCGTGCTTGACCCGTTTTTCGGGAGCGGGACGACGGGGGCTGTTGCGAAACTTCTCGGCCGGCACTATATCGGAATCGAGCGCGACCCGAAGTATGCAAAGGCCGCTGGCGCACGTATCGCATCTGTCTCGCCCGGTTCGAACTTCGACACTTTCGAGAAAAAAAAGCCCGTGCGGGTGCCGTTCGGCAATCTTGTCGAATGCGGCATGGTCAAGTGCGGAGAGAGCCTTTATGACGAGAAGCGGCGGTGGGAGGCAAAGGTGCTTGCCGACGGTTCGCTTGCCATGGCCTCGGGCCAGTCGGGTTCAATCCACCAGGTAAGCGCCAAGCTTCAGGGCATACCGTCTTGCAACGGGTGGACGTTCTGGCGCTATCAGGACGGGAAGAAGTTTGAGCCTATCGACAATTTGCGGCAGCGGTACGTGGAGAAGTATTGTGCTTGACACGTGCGGTTTTCCACTCTAAAATTTCGCCTATGAAAAGGGGAATCCTTGCATTGCTGTGCGCCGCGTGCGCGACGTCCCATATAAAGTACGAGGCGGGCGAGGTTGCGAAATGCCGCGACTATTCCGCTTGGTGCGAGAAGGGAGGGGCGCGGCGTGCCGATGGGCGGCAGGAATATCTCGCCCCGTATAAAATCATGATAGACGGGAAGTTCGTCGAGAAGCAGGACGGGCTTCGCACAATCAACATCTACCGTGGCGGGCGGCTTGCCGTGGCCGAGCGTATTGTGGTCGCGGACGATGTTCCTGCCCCTATCGCGCGGAGTATTACTCACTATTACGACTGGGGCCTGCAGGTCGAAAAGTTCGAGGAGGGCAAGTTCGAGATTTCGTCGGCCGAGTGCGAGTACAAGGACGACATAGTGCACTATTTCGGCGAGGCTTTGCAGGAAAATATGCGCGCGAACAAAGGTGAGTTCAAATGTCCAAAGTCCTAGTTTTCCTTTTGCTGTTGGCCGCACCGGTGTTCGCGGCTCCGCCGCCCGACCTGAAGTCCCCCTATGCAATCCTTATGGATTATGACAGCGGGCGGGTGCTTTATGAAAAAAACTCGGCGGTGCCGGCCTCTCCCAGCTCGATGAGCAAGATGCTTAGCGCGTATCGCGTTTTCGAGCTTTTGCGCGCGGGCAAATTCACGCTCGACACTCAATTCGTCGTGGGTGCGGAGGCGTGGAAAAAGGCCAAGGAGATGAACGCCAATTCCGGCTCGACCATGTTCTTGGAGTACGGCGAAAAGGTACGGGTCGAAGACCTTATCCGCGGGCTTATCGTCAATTCGGGCAACGACGCGGCGGTCGTATTGGCCGAGAACATATCGGGTTCGGAGGCGAACTTTGTCGTGGAGCTCAACCAGCTTGCGGCGAGGCTTGGCCTTGTCGGTACGACCATACTCAACTCGAGCGGGTGGTATGAAAAAGACCATCTTATGAGTGCGGCGGATTTGGCCGTTTTGTCGCGCCGTTTGATTTGGGACTTTCCGGAGTATTATCACTATTTCGGGGAAAAGGAGTTCCTTTACCGGCGCGATTTGACCGGGAACAAGGACAATCGGAACAAGCTCCTATGGATTATGCCCTCGGCGGACGGGCTTAAAACCGGGCATACGAGCAAGGGCGGGTACGGGCTTGCGGCGTCGGCGAAAAAGGGCGAGCGGCGGCTTATCTCCGTCATCAACGGGCTTAAAGGCGTGAACCCAAGCTATAACCGGTTCGCGGAGTCGAAGGCGCTTTTGGACTGGGGCTTCAAGGAGTTTTCGAACTATGTCTATTTCACGGCGGAGTCGCCGGTCGTGAACGTGCCGGTTTGGTTCGGGGCCGAGCCTGCGGTTGCCACGGGCGCTATGCGCGACGTGCTTGTCACTAATCATGCCGGGGCCGAGCCTGCGGTCGAGATGTATGCGACGTTCGACACTCCTGTTCAGGCGCCCGTAAAAAAGGGGCAGAAGCTTGGCGTCCTTACACTTTATTCCGACGGGGCGAAGGCGGACGAGTACGAGCTTGTGGCGCTTGACGACGTGTCGCGGTCGAATTTCGTGGTTCGGATATTCCAGAACCTAAAGCAGCTGCTTGTCAGGATGGCGGGAAAATGAAGACCATAATCGCCATCAACGGGCGGCCGGGTGTTGGGAAAGACACTATTTGCGATGTGGTTAGGCGGCACTTTACTACCGTGAACGTCTCGTCCGTTACGCCAATCAAAAAAATCGCGCTTGATTACGGTTGGGACGGGGTGAAGACGGACAAGTCGCGCAAGTTCCTGTCCGATCTGAAAGCCCTTTTCACCGAGTTCAACGATATGCCGACGTCGTACCTTGTCGGAGAGGCGGAGAAGTTCATGGATTCTTTTGCCACCGTCTTTTTCGCGCACATACGCGAGGGGGCGGAAATCGACAAATTCCTTTCGCGGGCGCGGGCTATGGTTGGCGACGAGGCGCGAGTGCGTTCGCTCCTCGTGCGGAGGGCGGAGGTGGCGCGTGTGGTCGGAAACGCCTCGGACGACGAGGTGGAAAACTATCGCTATGACTGGATTTACGACAACGACGGGTCGCTTGCGTCGTTAGATGCGGACTTTATGGAAAAGTTTTCGAAATGGCAATGAATCCGGCGCCGATTTCCAATCCCAATCTGCTTTCTCACCTCGAGGTCGAAGAGGACATTGCGCGTGCGTTTGTGGCCGGGCGGCTGCATCATTCTATAATTTTGGCCGGAGAGAAGGGTATTGGCAAGGCCACGCTTGCGTTCCGAATCGCGAGATATGCTTTCGTGAAGGGGCAGGGGAGCGGCGCGGCGTCGCTTTTCGATACTACGCTTGACATTGCCTCTGCGGTGCCGGAGCATGGGTTCGAGGATGACGAAGGCGAGGCGACTTCGTTTGAATTTACCGAGGCTTTGGCGCCGGCGGTGCTTTCGAAGAGCGGTTTGGACGAGCTTGACACGTCGCCCCTAAAGCTGCCGCGGGTGCACCCGATATTCGAGCGGCTTGCGAGCGGGGGTGTTGCGGATTTCAAATTCGTCGAACGGGAGTGGACGGACGAGGCAAAAACCAAGCGCAAGACCGAGATTTCGGTCGAGCAGATACGCGCGCTCAAGTCCTTTTTCGCTACTACACCGTCCGAAGAGGGCTGGCGAATCGCGGTCATAGACAGTCTTGACGAGATGAACGCGAACAGCAGGAATGCTCTTTTGAAGCTCCTCGAGGAGCCGCCGGAGAAGTCCCTGCTTATCCTTATTTCCCACAACCTGAACGCCGTAATGCCGACGATAAAATCGCGGTGCAGGATTTTCAGGCTTGGTACGCTTGACGAGGAAGAGATGGGCGCGCTTCTCTCCACGTACGCGCCGGAGGCGGACAAGGCGGCGCTTTTGGCTTTGGCGGGTGGTTCCATAGGTCGGGCGCTTGACCTTTTCGACCTTGGCGGCCTTGCGCTTGCCAAGCAATTCCGCGAATCTTTGCCGCTGGTGCTTGCGGGAAAAGCGGAGGCTGCGGCGCCCATACTTGCCGCGGTCAAGGGCGAGGACAGCATGCGGATTTTCCGCGAGATTGTCATGGGTCATCTTCGCGAGCTGGCGCTTGGCGCGAGCTTAGGCGAGGCGGAGCGTATATTCGCCGCGCGGGAGGAAATAATCGCGAAATTCGACGCCTACCGCGTATTGAACCTTGACCCGGGCGCGGTTGTCGCGGGCGTATATGAGGCGCTTAAAAATGCTGTATGATTCGCACTGTCATCTTGACATGTTGCCGGAGGCCGAGCGTTCGGCGGCGCTTGCCCGCGCGCGGGAGGCCGGGGTTCGCGCGATCCTCAATCCGTCTGCCTCTGCCGAGAGGTTCGAGCTTGTCTTGTCCATGACTCAATTTCCCGACGTGTATGCCGCGATTGGAGTGCATCCGGAGGAGGATGGTACGGGCATTGACGCCTCGGTTCTGCTTGACTGGGTGAGGCGAGGCGAGCGGGTCATTGCGATTGGCGAGTGCGGGCTTGACTATCACTCGGCCGGCTATGACGTGGCGGCGCAAGAGCGGCTGTTCGTCGAGCATATAATTGCGGCGCGGGAATCGGGCTTGCCGATTATCATCCATGCGCGGGACGCGGATAAGGATTTGGTGCGGATACTTGCGCGGGAGATGGCGCGGGGCGAGTTCCGGTTCGTCATGCATTGCTTTGCCTCGTCGCCTTGGCTTGCGGAGGCGACACTTGAGATGGGGGCGTACATTTCTGCTTCGGGCATTATCACTTTCGGTTCGGCGGAGGAGATTCGCGGTGTGTTCATGCGCGCGCCCATAGACCGGGTGCTGGTCGAGACGGACGCGCCGTTCCTTGCCCCCGTGCCACATCGCGGCAAGCAGAACGAGCCTGCGTATGTTTCACTTGTCGCGCGGAAGCTTGCTGAGATTCGCGGGGTTTCGTATGAGGAAATAATAGCCGCGACGGGCGCGAATTTCGAAAAACTATTCGTCCTTTAATCCGTCGAACATCTTCATATATTCTCCGGCGGGACAGGCGGATTTACACTCGCCCGTGGCGGAGTCGGGGATTTTGCCTGCGGGGCATTTGGGTTCGCAATCGTATCCGTCGCCGGTGAAGTCGGGGTGGCAGACGCATTTTTTCGCCTCGGAATCCACGTATGCGAACGGGCTGCAGAGATAGACGCAGGCAAGGCCGTTGCCGGCGTAGCCAGGGTCGCACGTGCAGATTTTCTCGCGCGGGTCATAGGTTGCGTGCGGGTCGCAGTCGATACATACCTCGTTCGGGCGACCGCCGGGGTTGATGTTCACTATTTTCTTATCGCACATGGCGTTGCCGCGGTTTTCGTTCGGGTTGGGCGCTGGCGCGGTGGGGCTTGCGACGTGGGACGGGTTTTTCCTGCCGTGGCTTGTGTTTTCCGCCGGAGTGTCGCGCGAGCCTTGGCGCAGGCGTTCGGAGGTGCGGCCATGCTGGTTTATATTGCCGGATGGGTTATCCCTTGGTTTTGGAACCCTTGGGGAAGGAGCGCGAGGGGCGGCGGCGCGTGTACGGCCTTGCCTTGTCTCGCCTTGGCTGGTACCTCTGGCGCCGGAGGCCGCCCTTTTCGGTTCGGCTTTCGCCGCTCTTGGGGTGCGGATTCTTGCGGCGCGAATCGCGCGCGGAGATGGTTTCTTACTTTCTTCCTTGTCCTCGGCGGCGCGGGTGCGCGTCGATGTGCGCTCTGCGTTCCTTCTGGGAGTCGCGGACATCCTTTCGCGCGAATAGGCGGCGAACGTGACGCTTAGGGCCATGGCAAGCACTATTCCTCTTCTCATGTCTATGATTATACCTTAAAACCGGCGCTTATTCCAGAAAAAAAAGCCGCCGATTTCTCGACGGCTTTCGGAGCACTTGAACCCCTTTATTTCGCTACAGGGGTGACCTTGGTCCAACCCGGGCCGGCCTGTTCGCCCGTCATCATCGACATGAACGTTCCGCTTGGGCAGGCGTCGACGCAGCTTGCGTTATCGGCCGAGGGAATCTTGCCAGCGGCACATTCCTTGGGCTCGACATCGCTTTCGGTCGAATTGCCGCCCTCAAGCCTTTGCAGGCGAGCCTCGAGTTCGGCAAGTCTGTCCGCCGACTCCGGAGCTTCGGTCGTGACAGCGGCGCCACGGGTTCTTCTCACCGACGAGGCGCGGGCAGTCTTGGACGCACGGGCCGAAGACTTGGAAGTACCAGCCGCGCGAGCAGAAGCCTTTTTGGTGCCAGAAGCACGTGCGGACTTTGTTTTGGCAGTGCCAGCCGCACGGGCAGACTTTTTCTTCTTTGTCTGAGCGCTTGCGTCGATAGAGGCGACAAGCGTCAAAGCCAGAAGCATTGCGAACAGTTTTTTCATTATAAGTTCCTCCTAATTATGTGTACGCTTGAGCTATTATAACACATTTACCCCCCCCCTGTAAAGAGGAAAAATGATGTTTCAGTCCAAAATCTCGGCCGGGGCGCGGGTGCAATAGACACAATCCCAGTTTTCGTCGGAATTGTACATCATGAACGGGTAGCCGGGCACGCCGTCGCAGCCCTTGGCGTCATAGCCGCCCGTCCTTGCCCCTGTTCCCGACGGAACCGCGCCGCGGCACCAGTTCGTATAGCATTTGCCGTCGGACAATCTTTTTTGGTACCATTCCGAGCATTCGGAGGATATGCACTGGCCGTCCGTAAAGCTTGCCGCGCAGGTCGCCTCGCCCGCCGACTGGTTAGAGCCGCAGGCACTATTATATTGGCCTTGGCCGCAGGAGAAGCACTCCCACGTCTTTGTTCCCTCGCGCCAGATCATGCCCCAATCGCGGCCGTTTTTCTGTCCGGCCTTTATTTTAAGCTCGTGCGCGGCGCAGTTGGTGGAGCGGCTGTTCGTGAAGCAGCCTTGGGCCTTGAGGCTGTCGTAGTATGCGCTTCCGGCGGCGTGCAGATCCTCGAACGTGGATTTGTACTGGCATGTCCATCTTCCATTTGCGAGAACCGGCGTTCCGCATGCGGAGCAATTCTCGGTCGCGGAGTTCGAATTCGCGGAGTTGACGCGGCACACGGGCTCGGCAGTCGTGGAGTTCAAATTCTCGACCGAGTGGAAGGCGTGGTTGGCACTTGTCGCAGCCGCCCGGCATGCCGTTACGAACCTTGCGGCGTCGGGGATGCAGCCGAAAGTGTGTGCGGCGGGGTCGTATTTGGCTGTGAATGGGTCTTGGACGCGTTCGGTCGCGACTGTATGGCCGCGTTCGTCCTTGACCTCCATATTGGCCGAGCTTGGGCACGAGGAGGCGCCGTTGGTGCAGGTATAGAACCTTGTCTGCGAATTCCACACCGGCACTATGCCGCCCGCGGAGCCGCAAATCGAGCCGGGGGACTTGGCGCAGCAGGCGTGGGTTTCGGATGTCTGGGTGCAATTTCCGCGGCCGTCGAGGAGGTCTATGGTTATATAATCCTCGTGGCTTGTGCATGGATTTATGCTTGGCACGGGTGAGCAGTGGTACGTTTCGGTGTCGGGGTCGTATTCGGAGAATTCGCCCACGCCGCAGGCGGAGTTGTTGGCCTTGGCCTGCTCGGTCACGCGCTGGGCGGGAATGCAGCGGACTATGCCTATATTATCTCCGGCAAGCGCGGGCGGAAGCGATTTGCCGTCAAGCTCGCCGTTCCTGATTTCAAGTATATTGAGCTTGAACAAAAGCGAGCGTTTCGAGTTGGGAATTTCCATGCTGCGCGCGGTGGCGACGCAATGCTCGCCCCTGGTCTGCAACGTCTGGCACGGGACAAGAGCGTTCATCTGGTCGAGGCAATACTTGAACGACTTCACTTGGTCGAATCCGGCGCATTTTATGGCGTTCGCGAGCTCGTACCCCTCGGGCGGAACCTCGCCATTCGCGCCGGTAATCTTGTCGTTGAGGGCTTGGGCGTAGTTATGGTTGCTTTTGAGGCAGTTCAGTTCTATCTGTAGCTCGGATGTCTCCTTGTCCGTGCCGGTCTCGCCCGAGCGTTTGACCACGAAGTACTGGTACGTCGCGAGCATCACGCCCATCAGTAGAACGATGAATATGTTCAACAGCCTCTCCTTGGCTGGATTCTACCGCGTGTGCTCGGCGCGTGTCAATCCCTTTATAGACTCTCTGGGCTGAGGCTATAGCACAACAGTCAATATGGATAAACAAGGCTGGGAATTTGAGGGAGGGGACATGGATTACAGAGAAGAGCGAGAATACGGAGCTAAAGAAGAAGATAGC
>JAISGI010000033.1 GCA_031263095.1 Rickettsiales bacterium
TCGAGCAAGCCTGTTTGGCCTGTTCCAAGCAGTGAATTCAGCTTATTGTTCGAAACATTGGCGAACTTGTCGAAAGTATTGCTCCCAAAAGGACCGAAACAAGCATAGTCAAACCCACGCATCTGCCATATAGAGCTTCTGTTGTGCGAGGTAGGTATGCCATTTGACCTGAACAAGGCTCTGCATACGTCGTCTTTGGAATTTAAGGCAAGTTCCGCCCCGGTACCCGCCAATTCATTTCTTCTTTGAACATTATTCATTGTCCGCTCGCAATTGTCCCAAGTGGTTGCGACAACTGACGCGTCCGCCACTCCCGGCACATGGCATTTCTTCTCATCCGACCACGAATCTCCGGGTTTGCAGCAATGGGTTCCGTTTCCGGCTGGAGTGCGCACCAAATCGTCCTTGCAAGGACAGGCCTCCGATTCCCTAAGTTGATTGAGACCTCCCATGTCTGCCTTGCATGGTGCCGGCGCCGCGCCCCCGACACATCCGTTATCATTCCAAGTCTTTCCTTGTGCGTCGCACGAGCACCGTTCGGCCATCTTATCGAAGTCCACAGAGGAAATCCCAAACGCACCGGAAATATCGCTGTTGTCCAAAAAGTTCCAATAGTCCGCTCTGTCGGCACTGGCACCGACGCAATAGTATGTACTGATACTCCCTCCGCTCACATCGCTCCTGCATCCAACCGCACCGTCAGCGTTCGGATTCCTAGTTACTGTGCCGCACCCGTTTGCTCCCGAACCGTCGCAATACTGGACATAAGGTTTCTTGGTAAAGTTGATGCCGCTACGTACAAACAGACTGTCGCAGATTGCATTCCTTTGCGTACGTCTCTTTGCCTCGGTCGTTCCTACGTCCCAACCTCTCAAACAATGCCAAGGGACAGGATTGCTGTACATAGGAGGGCAGTTCGCATAATTCACTTTCTGCTCGGACGAGCACTCAGTCTCGGAAATTTTGTGTTGGCCGGAAGGACAGTCGACACATCCTCTTACCATATTACGGGAAACATCCACCACTGTATTATCCCAAACCTTATTGTCCCTGCACCAACAACCTTGTTTTCCAGCATATGTCCCGCCAACTCCTGGGCGGTATTCATACTGTTGAGAATGAGTAAAATTCCCTGTTTGCTCGCCCCATTTATTGCATTCAAGATTATCATTCTTCGGTTCAGGATTACAAGCCTTCTTCAGTTCATAGGAAGTACCGCTTCTATATTCGTTTCCGAATACATCCAGGCTAGTTAGTCCAAGAATTTTTCTTATATCCGCATTGGAAATCTTTGCCCAATGCGTGGCGGCGCTCGGCTCCTTCCCCGGCTCGGCAAAGCAGAAATACTCGAACGCACCGGTTCCCTTGTTTTCCGCATTTCCAACATTGAACCGCGCATTGGAATAGACCGGTGTTCCCGGAACGCGCGCGTCCGCTCCTTCTTCGACCCTGTAATACCACCTCGGCGACTGGTATTTAGGACCAAGCTTGAACAACTCGCATATTTGCTCGAGCACGTTGAACTGGCCGGGTATTTGCGTAAGCTTGGTCTTGTCGCACAACCCGTCCGTGCCGGATGGCACTATTATTTGGTCATCATGCTTCTTTTCACCATTAGGCGGAGTATCCGGATCCTTGCACCCGCCCTGGCCGTCGGGAATTTGCGGAGGCGTGCACTTCTTGTCATGCCGTATCTCGATAGGGTTCTCCTTGACCGATTCGCGATACTCGCCGCGCACGTTCAGGCCCATCCAGGTCTCGTCCTCTTTTTCCGCCACCGCCGGCACACAGGTCGAGGTGTCCTTCCCCTGCACATAGCCGTCAAGGCATACGATTCGGCAATCCGGATTCCCGCGATAGATATAACGCCACCCCTTGCCGCCCTTTGGAAGCGGAGAATTCTCGCAGTCCGTCCGCCGGAACCAGTTGTTCACCACCCGGTTGCCCATCGCGCGGCCCTCTTGCTCCGCCTCCGCCCGCGCCTTGGTATAGGCTAGGTTCGTCCGCGATTCGGCGGCATACTCGTTGACCTTGGTTATGCGATAGTCTTCACGCCCGCAGGCATTCTCCGCCACCTCGATATACCCGGCAAGCGCGGCATCCACCACCTGGCGCCAGTTTGCCTGCTTGGCCGTAATCTGCCCGGTCTTCAGCATGTCCGCCTGCGCACCGAGGTTCGCATCGCCATAGTCGCCCGCACGGTAAAAACGCTCGACCATATCCTCGTTTCCCCCGACCAGCGGCCCGCAAAGTTGGGAAAGTTGCAACCGCAACGAAAGGTCGATAGAGCCGTCGTGCGAAATCATCACGGCATAGCATTTTTTCGCCGCCTCAAGCCGCTTCATCTCGCGCTGGCAAGCGGGTGTGGCCTGCGCATGCATCGCATCGACCGAAGACATCGAACCCATAAGTTTCTCGACCTGCTTATAGGTATAGACCTTGCACGCGCTGCGATAGTTGGCTTGTTTGATTGCCCCGCGCCTGTCGAGACAGTCCTCGACGCCCGATACGACCCCCGCCACACCCTTGGAATAGCAGACGTTGGTCTTGGTCTTGTCGCCGACATCCCGCCCCCAGCAGTGATAGTCGAAGCAATAGTTGATTTCCTGTACGCAGAGGTTTTCCGAAACCGCGGTCGTGAACTTGCCCTTGCTCTTGGACGCGGACGAAGTCGCCTTCGCGCCCATCGCGGCGGTTGAAAAGCATAACAAAACGGCAAGCAGTCTTTTCAAAACTCTCTCTCCTCGGGGACAATATACAATGGCAATCTCCGGGTGTCAAGAATTTACCTCATGAATGTCAAGCGGTACCCTAGATCCTTCATGCACGTCTTATACCCGTTTATCTCCGGGTCGCCAAGACCGGAGGGAATAGAGAACGACATCCGCTGCCCCGCCTCCTTGTACCCGCGCGATTCGAACGTCGCCCAAAGGCTGTCCCACCGCGGCACGGTCATCGGCTCGGTCGAGTAGAGAAGCGATTCCATCGAGTTCCTCTGCGGCCGCCCCTTGAGCCCGAGACAGCCCTTGTGGTCGGTAATGAATTTTGGAAGAGTCACCTGCTCGTTCTCCCAATGGAAAACCGTCGCCTCCTCAAGGTTTCCGTTGTCCGGCAACGTATAACACGCGCCAAGCAGAGCAAGGATGAGAAGTCTTTTCATTTGAGCCTCCCGACGACCTGCCCGCGACGGTTGACAAGCGCGCGCTCGGCCTTTTTCCAGTTCTCCGCCCGCGCAAGCCCGTCCGCATCGAACCCGGTAATGACGTCATAGTAGTTGGGGGAAATAACCTCACGCCCCTCAATGTCGACCAGCCCCCACTTGCCCTTTTTTCCGACCATTGCAAGGCCGTCCTTGAACCCGAACGCTATGTCGTACTTGAAAGGTATCGCCGCACGCCCGCCGGTGTCGAGGAAGCCGTACTTGCCACCCTTTATCGCGACCGCACGCCCCTCGTGGAATGGCTCGATTATGTTGAATTCGAAAGCTGTCTTGGCCGCGCCGTCCGGCCCGATAAGTGCCCAACGCTTCTCCCGCTCCACACGCCTTAGTCCAAGGCGGGTATCGACAAGCCCCGCATCCGGCACACGCGGAGCGTACGTCCGCGCTCGCTCGAACTTCATTCCCGCAAGCGCAAGCACGACAAGCGTGATAATGCTTAGGATAACAAGGAACTTTTTCATTTTCTCTCCGAACGAAATTATGAATTAAAAAGCGCAAAGTGTCAAATAGTATTTGACAGGGGGTGTGGGAAGTGGTATTATGATGTTGCTTGCCCTGCAAGCGATAACAACAAAAACAAAAGACGAAAAGGGGCCGCAAGACCCCTTTTTTTTAGGTTCTTAGGAAATGAAATACCTGTTCCAGTTCGCCATAATCTCAGCCGTCGCATTCATAGGCGAGGTAATGGGAGCGCTCGTCCCCCTGCCCGTCCCCGCAAGCGTCTGGGGCCTGATTATAATGCTCACCCTCCTTATAAGTAAAATAGTGCCGGTAAAGGCGGTCGAGGATACGTCGATGTTCCTGCTCTCCATAATGGCGGTGGTCTTCGTCCCGCCCACGGTCGCATTGCTCGAGGTTGTGCCAAGCCTCGGCCACGCCGTCCCCGCGATAGTGGTAATAGCAGTCGCCTCGACCGTATTGGTCATGGCCGCGACCGGCCTTTCCGCGCAATTCATGATGAGGAAGAAATGATGGAAAACTCGATGTTCTTCGGCCTAAGCCTGACCCTGGCGGCATATTGGGCAGGCACAAGGATTTACGCCCGCACACGCCTGCCGCTCCTGCACCCGATTCTTACCTCCGCCGTGATGATTGCCGCCGTCCTGCTTCTACTCAACATAGATTATAAGGTGTACAATATCGGCGCAAGCCATATAAGCTTTTTCCTGACCCCGGTCACAATCGCGCTCGCAGTGCCGCTGTACAAGCAGATAAACCAGCTTAAAAAGAACCTGCCCGCCGTCCTGGTCTCCGTCGTCATCGGCACCTCTTGCGGCCTGCTAAGCATAATCGGCATGGCACTTGCGTTCGGCCTGGACAGAGAAATTTTGCTCTCGCTCCTAGGCAAATCGGTCACGACCCCGATTTCGGTAGGCATAGCGGCCAAGCTTGGCGGAATCGAGGGCATAGCCGTCGCCGCCACGGTCATAACCGGAATAACCGGCGCGGTAATTGCGGAAGCGACGCTGAAGTTTTTAGGCATAACGCACCCGGTTGCAAAAGGCCTCGCCATAGGCACCTCCGCCCACGCCGTCGGGACAAGCAAGGCAATCGAGCTTGGCCGGCTCGAGGGCGCGATAAGCGGCATTTCCATAGTCATCGCCGGCCTGACAACGGTACTCCTCGCCCCATTGGCCGCAAAGCTTATATAAACGCGTTCTCTCGCTCGAATTTCTCCATAAAGTTTATAAGTTCGCGCACTCCTTCAAGTGGCATGGCGTTATAAAGCGACGCCCTAATCCCTCCGACGCTCTTGTGCCCGGCAAGGTTGCAAAGCCCGACCTCCTCCGCCTCGCGCACGAATTTACGCTCAAGCTCCTCGCCGCCGCGGATGAAAAACGGAATATTGACAAAGGAACGGCTCTCCTTCTCGACCAAAGAAGTATAAATCCGGCTGTTGTCGATAAAGTCGTACAAAAGCCGCGACTTCTCGGCATTCCGCCGCTCCATAGCTCCCACACCCCCTTCGCCCAGAACCCAGTCGAGCACCAGACCAGTCATATATATTGCCCAGCACGGCGGAGTATTGTACATGGACAAGTTATCCGCATAGGTGGAATATTTAAGCAGCTCCGGCACGCCGTCGATGTCGCGCATTATAAGGTCTTCGCGCACGATTGCGACGGTCAATCCCGCTATGCCAAGATTTTTCTGCGCTCCGGCATAGACAAGCCCGAACTTCGAGACGTCGATTTCCTCGGCCAATATGCACGACGACGCGTCGCCGACAAGCGCCCCAGTCTCGGGAATCCTGCTGTGCCACGCCGTCCCCTCGACAGTGTTGTTCAGGGTTATGTGGGCATAGTCGTACCCGCCGGAAATCTTGTCCATAAAAGGAATCCGCGCATAGCCAGAGGATCTGGACGAGGCAATAATATCGACGTCTATGAACCGCCCGGCTTCCTGCGCGGCCATGTCCGCCCAAATGCCGGTATCGACATAGGCGGCTTTCCCATTGCGGCCAAGGTTCAAGGGCACCATTGAAAATTGCAGGCTCGCCCCGCCTTGCATGAATAGGATTTTATAGTTGTCCGGCACGCTCATGGCAAGACGCATGCTCTGCTCGCACCGCGCCATGATGTCCCCGAATATTGCCGAACGGTGGCTCATTTCCATAACCGACTGGCCCGAGCCGCGATAGTCCGCCATCTCCGCCGCGGCCTGCTCTATCACGCATTGCGGCAACATGGCCGGCCCGGCGGAAAAATTGTAAGTTTTCCTCATAGGAATCTCCCGTAGATATTATTATGCTATTGCTGATGTGTATGGGAAAATATGTACGAGGCTAACGCCCCGCGGCGAAAAAGGCTGCGGCCGAACGTGCTATTACGATTTGTACGCTCGATTTAGTCATAAGACGATGATACTCCAAAAACCGCCCAATGTCAATAGACGAGTTTTGATTTATGTGAATGGTGTCCCCGAGACGATTTGAACGTCCGACCTAGCGCTTAGGAGGCGCTCGCTCTATCCAGCTGAGCTACGAGGACATGGCCACGATTATACACACGCCCGCCGTCATGTCAATAAATTAGCGCTCGCTGCCGCTCCTGTCCGCATATAGATCGGCTACATTCTTCCCATTCGCATACCATATTTCCCCGAGGATACCGGGCGCGGCGGTGAACGAAAACTTCTTGTCGTCCACTTTCCTTGATTGCTTCACTCTAAGCGAGACAAGCTGTGGGTTCCTGTCATATTTCACAAGCGGAACGTTCGGCTTGACCAAGACCTTCGACCCTACGGCCAGCTCGCGGTATATGGGCTCGAAATCCGCGATTACGGTATAGACGTCTGCTTTCCTGTCGCCGTCGAGGTCAAGTCCCGCAATCTTCGCCATGCCCGCGTCGTCGTATTCTATCGAGAATCCACACGCTTTTTCGTTCTTGGTGCCTATGAACAAGTCGTCACCAGGAGCCGAAATCCAAGGCAGCTCGCCTTTCTCGTCGCGCGTGATTTTAAGATATACCACCTCTGCTTTGACCATCTCTAAAGAGTGCCCGGAAGGACTGAAAACCGGAGCTTCGGTGGTTTTGATAGGCCCTGAAACACCCGCCGAGTGGACGGTTCCATTCACGCTGGCGCAACTGGCTAATATAAGCCCCGCCAGAATTATGGCCAAAGTACCTCTCAATTTAAGTTTCATTTTTCTCCTTATTTTATAAGTTCTGGACTTATTATAGACAAAATATTTATAATTGTCAAGCTAAATATAAGGATGGTGGGTGTTGAGGGACTCGGACCCCCGGCCCTTTCCGTGTAAAGGAAATGCTCTAGCCAACTGAGCTAAACACCCACACCACAATCTTACATGCCGCCGCCGCGTTTTGCAATATTTACTTTTGACACGCGCCACGCGCCGTGGTATAATATAAGGTATGTTGAAAGCTTTGCTCGCATTTTTGCTGCTCTCCGCGCCCGCCTTGTCCAAGCCGCCGCAGGGTAAAAAGCAGCCCTCGGCCCGCGCCGCGAACAAAAGCCAGGCTCGCGCGGCCGATAACCGCAGGAACGCAGCCGTCCCCACACCCTCGACGGCCGAACCGTCCAAGGAGACTGACGCCCCCGAACCCGCCGCCAAATCCGAAGCCCAGTGCCACGCCGCCGTCGCCAAATGCCTAGATAAAAAGGTAATCGAGGCCGCCGCAGCCAGCGCCGAACTCTACGACGACTATAACGACATGCTTGCCGATGTCTATAACGGCGCCGACCTGCCGTTCAAGTGCGCTTATCTGGACGAGTCCAAGTCCATATACTCCAAATATTACTACGGATTTTCCATGCTCTCCACCTCCGCGCGGCACAAGATAGAGCCCGATTCGATTGAGTACTACGACTATCTGAAAAAGAACGCCCTCGCCGTGGCAAGCCGCACCCTCGGGCCCGAGCAAATCGACGACGCCGTGCTGCGCATGGCCGGAATAAACGACAGGCCGCAGAATAAGCCGGTAATCCAGTTGCCCGAGGCTCCGGTAAAGGTCGCATCGCTAGACCCCGATGCAAAGTTCCAAACCGACGCCAAATACTGCTCCGCCCCCGCGACGAACAAGTCGGCCGAGGGCTGCGACGAGCAGGTGTTGTCCACAGGCGCAAGGGAGTGGCTCAAATCCGGCTCGATTACAGCGGAAAAAAGCTGCGCCGACTATGACGCATTTCTGGCCGACAAACGCCGGCAAGCCAAAGACTCCGCCTCCGAATCCATCAACTCGGTCAAGACCAAGCTCGCCGATTTTATAAGGGAATACAACCAGGTCCAAGACGCCGAACGCAAGCTTAGGTTCGCGAAATAACGCTATGACGACGCCTAGGAAAATATTGGTAATGGGCGGCGCAGGCTATGTAGGCTCGCATGTCGCCAAAGAGCTGATACATAGCGGCCTCGATTGCACGGTGGCCGACAATCTGTCCTCCGGTCACGAAAAGGCCGCAACCATTGCGGGCGCGAAATTCGTCCGTGCCGACCTGCACGATTCGGCCGCGCTGGACAAGCTGTTCGCCGAAGGGCGCTTCGACGCGGTTATCCACTTGGCTGCATCGCTAGAGGTCGCGGAATCCGCCGCCGACCCGCTGAAGTATTATTATAACAACGTATCCGGAACAATCTCCCTCCTCCGTGCGATGGAAAGGGCCGATGTCAAGCGCATGGTCTTCTCATCCACCGCCGCGGTCTATGGCAGCCCGGATTATTCGCCCATAGACGAAATCCACCCGACGCACCCGATAAACCCCTACGGCGCAACCAAGGCCGCGGTCGAGAAAATCCTCGCCGACCTAGCCTCCGCCAAGGGTTTCAAGTACATTGCCCTGCGCTACTTCAACGCCGCCGGCGCCGCACCCG
This sequence comes from Rickettsiales bacterium, assembly GCA_031263095.1. Classification (GTDB taxonomy): domain Bacteria; phylum Pseudomonadota; class Alphaproteobacteria; order Rs-D84; family CACZYB01; genus WQWV01. The sequence continues at coordinate 8,556 of JAISGI010000033.1, forward strand.
ATGGTACGCTTGGCGAGTCCCGCGCCCGCGAAACGCACCTGGTCCCGCTTGTCTTGAAGGCGGTAAAGGCAGGCGCGCCGGTCAAGGTCTTCGGCAACGACTACGATACTAAGGACGGCAGCTGCATCCGCGACTACGTTCACGTGTCCGACCTCGCCACCGCGCACCGCCTAGCTCTGACAAAGCTGGACGAAACTCAAAGCGAAGCCGTCAACCTCGGCTCGGGACAAGGCTCGTCCGTGTTCGAGATAATCTCCGCCGTCGAAAATATAACGGGCGCAAAGTGCTGCATAGAGGTCGAGCCTCGCCGTCCCGGCGATCCGCCGATACTCATAGCAAGCAACGCGAAAGCGAAAAAAATCCTGAACTGGAAGCCGGAATTCGGACTAGACGATATAATCCGCACCGCCTGGAATTGGGAGAAAAATAAAAAGTTCTAAAAAGAGTTGGTCGGCTTGTGCCGTCCGACCACCCACATCACCCGCCGCATGGCAATCCAAAGCTTGTATAAGAACGTCGGAATCTTGGCCCACATAGGCTTGCGGTTCTGCCGCACAAGCTCGTAGTCTATGGTCGAGGCCGACCCCTCCTCACGCGCCGGGAACGGCAGCACGCAAAAGCCGTTTATACCGTACTTCCAAAACTTGATGTACTCGTGGTCGATTGGCACGAACATGGGAAGCAGCTTCGCAAGATACTTCATCGCAGCATGCCGGTTGATAAGGTACGCGCCAGCCTTCGATTGGTGGAATAGGTCTTTGACGAGAGAGTAGCGCCCGACGACATTCTTGACGAACACGCTCTTGCTCCTGTGCCCGCCGTTCAGCTTTACCATGTCCCACGATTCGTCGGACAGGAGCGCGCGCAAAAGGTCGAGGAAGTCGTCCTCGAACATCATGTCGTCCTCAAGGATAAGGGCGAACTTGCTGTCCGTGGCAAGAAACCGCTTCATCGCTTCGAAATGGCTCATGAAGCAGGCGACTTCCGCGCCGGTGACATAGCGGCCGTGCACGCTGGCATATTTCGTCCTGTCGACGTGCGAGTGATTGAACTTGCACTGCTGGCCGTCTACCGCCTCGATTCTCGTGTAAGGAAGGCCGAGACCAGCAAGACGCTCCCTCATGCGCTCCATCCTGTCCGCCGCACGGTCGAGGTTGATTACGAATATAGCAAGATCGTCGAGCATGACAGGATTATACGCACGCCCGGCGACCTTGTAAAGCTATTTTATGGCATTGACCGCGGAAACGCACCCGTCTATCTCTTTGAATAGGTTGTCGACTTCTACCATACCCAAAACGCCCGCTGCGCCCGAGGCAAACCCGCCGACAGCAGCCGCGCCCGAGGTTATCATTCCCCCGACCCCGGCGCCAAGCTTTCCAAGCCCGGAAGGTTCGGAAAACGGCTTCTGAGAGGCGACGCTCATTCCACCGACACCCTTTACAAGCTCATCGGCAGCATTGTTCTTTGCACCTTTTCTACTTGCGCTATACGCATAAGCTTTTTCGGGATACAAGTCCCATTGGTTTGAAATTTCATATATGTCTAAACTCTCCTTATATAGCTCCTTGAAAGAATCAAAACCCGTACCAACACCTGCGCAATCAAAATCTTCCTGTATGATAATATCATACAGAACTTCAGCGATATAGGGAAAACCAGAACAGTTATTATCATTAAATAACCTCTCTGCCTTATCATACACAGTAATAGGATTATTCCTATAATCATCACTATTGTTCAATTCTTTATAAAAAACAGCAATACGTATACTCAAGTTCTCGTAATCCCCACCCTTATCTATATAATTTTTCAGTTCTTCAGGAAGTTCTATGT
>JAISGI010000037.1 GCA_031263095.1 Rickettsiales bacterium
GTCGCGCGCCGGAGCAAGGTACTTACGCGGGTCGAACTCCGCCGGGTTCTTGAAGAAGACTTCGCGTATCGCGGCCGTCGCGGCCAAGCGTAGGTCGGTGTCGACGTTCACCTTTCGCACGCCATATTTTATTCCGCGCTGAATCTCCTCGACCGGCACGCCGTAGGTCTCGGGAATCTTGCCTCCATAGCTGTTGATTTCCTCAAGCAAATCCTGCGGCACGCTCGACGACCCGTGCATGACAAGCGCGGTGTTCGGCAACCTCTCGTGGATTTTTTTGACCGTCTCGATTGAAAGGATTTCCCCGTCCGGCTTGCGCGTGAACTTGTACGCGCCGTGCGAAGTGCCGATAGCAACCGCAAGCGCGTCAAGCCGCGTCGCAGCCACGAACTTCGCCGCCTCGTCCGGATTGGTGACAAGCTTGTCTCGGCTGACCACACCCTCCGCACCAAAGCCGTCCTCCTTGTCGCCCTTGCCCGTCTCGAGCGAGCCGATAACGCCGATTTCCCCCTCGACCGACACGCCGACAGGATGCGCGAACCCGACCACCTCGCCCGTCACACGCACGTTGTAGTCATACGTCGAGGGCGCACCCGCTTCGTCAAGCGACCCGTCCATCATGACGGAGGTGAATCCGTTCTCAATAGCCGACTTGCACACCGCCGGCGTCGGTCCATGGTCTTGGTGCAGACAAATTGGCAGAGCAGGGTACATCTCGACCGCCGCCATCATCAGGTGCTTGAGAACCTTGTCGTTCGCATACGCCCGCGCGCCTTTGCTTGCCTGGATAATGCACGGCGATTGCGTGCGCTCGGCCGCGGCAAGCACGGCAAGCATCTGCTCCATGTTGTTGATGTTGAAAGCCGGTATGCCGTAGTTGTGCTCGCTCGCGTGGTCGAGCAGCTGGCGAAGTGATACCATGGGCATTTTGTTTTCTCCTGATTGCTTTTACACATATCTTAGCACGAAATTATAGAAAACGAAAGCGAAAAAAAGCCGAGAGATCCCGGCTTTTTTACAGGGTTATTTTTGGGTCGTCTACGATTCGGGCAACGAATTCTTGAACTTGTCCTTCATAGCCTTGACCGCAGAGAGGCAATCGCGCGCAGCTTTGATTTGCTTGTCGAAGCTTTCCCACTTTATACCGCCCATAGCGGCCGTGGCGCCGCCGGCAACAGTCGAGATGATACCGCCTATACCCGCGACAGTAGCACCAGTCTTGGCACCGTGAACCTTGTTCAGAGCGTCAAGAGCCAAGCCGGAATCGAGGGATTTAAGCTCGTTTTGAACCCTGTTCTTTTCTGCCTCCAACTGCGTCTCAAGCCAATCTTTGTCGACGGTACTAATCATCTCAGGGCGGCTTATATCATAGCTTCCAGTGTTAGTTATGATAGTACCATCTACAAATTGTATTGGATTACCTACTGTTTGCTGCCCTCCTGCACCTACTGTTTGTACGATTACTGTCCTTATTGTTGCTAAATTTGTTCTTATTGTATCGATAGAACTTATATTTCCAGCACTTCCCTTTATAGAATGATCTTCCAAAGTATTCACTGCATTTCTAATGATGTCAAGATTGGCAGTTTGGGATGTATATACCGAATCGGAGGTAAATCCATCAATATGACCCATTGCAGTTTTCATATTTGATATATCTTTTTTACCTATTATACCTTTAACTCCAAAATTACTGACCAAGCCTTCCATAACGCCTATAGCTCCACTAAAACTACCAGCAGATCCGCTTGTGGATATACTCCCTTTACTTGCTTTATACCCTTGCACCTTCACCAGATTTGCATCCAAATCGTTCAGATAAGTATTAAGTTCTTTCATTTGTTGATTAGCTTCAGCACTGTTTGTCGCATTCGTCCCGTATGCACGATCATACTCGCCCTTCTCCACCTTATCGAGTTTGGACGCCGCACTGAAACCGCCGACCATAGACATTATGCCGCCGACTGCGCCGACGCCGCCCGCAACCGTAGAGCCTTTGACATAGAACTCCATCGTCTTGAGCTCGTCGTCGTCAAGATCGCCGCATTTGTTCAGGACTTCCTGCGCCTTAGGCGCGAAATCGCTATAGTATTTCTTCGCGGCGGCAAGCATGGCCGGCGCCGAGCCGGAAGAATAAGATATATCGCCCGACCCCTGCTTGGCTAGATTGATTTTGAGATAAGCCACTGCGTGCGCATTATTATAGTTGATATTATACGATGGAGTGCCGCCAACGACCAAGTTGTCCCAGATGACGAGATATTCGTTCGCTGCATACTCGTAATGTATATCGCTGCCAGTGCAAGCAGTTGTGCCTGCTCCAGGATTAGCACCGCTCCCGTCGCAATCGGCTATTTCGGTAGTTCCACCGCACGCAGAAGTGGTGTTGGTGGCTGTCTTTTCCTTTCCGGTGATAATCGCCGGAGCGTACGAAAACTTTTCCGTCGAGGGCAGCATATTGTACGCGTCCACGGTGATAAGCTGGTCTCCCTTCAGCCAGCCCCAAATCGAGCACGCCCCGCGCGACGCATACCCTCCGGTCGAGTTGTTGCCCGCCTTGATCGTGACGATTTGAGGGTGCTCGAGGTATTGTGCATACCCCTCTGGCGTCATCACGCTTTTAAGAAGCGAATCAAACGAAATCAGGTCGTCGTACGAAAGGCTGACCGCCGCCGTATTGAAGTATTTTATGTTCGGAAGGGTAACGGTGGTTGTCGCGCTCGAGCTGCTCCCCGCCGACGGCCGCCTTGTCGAGTCGCTCTGCCCCGCGACTATGCCAGCGTTGTTTCCGCGGCCTCCCCGCCTGCTAGAATTTGCGCCCGAGGCCGCATCTTCGCGCGAGGCTCTGGTGCCCCGCTGTGCAGAAACATCGCTTGCAACGAGTATTGCAAGTGCGGATATTCCAAGGCAAATACCTCTATGCATATTATCCTCCATTCTCTAAACTGATTTTATTTTACCACAGTTTTAATTTGGTGTAAAGCTAAAAATCGACCCTGGTTTTGTCCTTGACACTTGGCTTTTTTCTTTGTAAGCTGACCGCTAGGACAGGAAAAAAGGGGAAATAATGAGGAAAATCCTTATATTCGCGCTCGCATTCGCGGGAATCTCGCTATCCGCCTCCGCCGATTGGAGCGTCGAGCGCCCAATGCCTATCGAGCCCACTTGGCCCGAGTCTGGCACGGACGCGTATGTTGATATGGACGCCGCGGCCGACCGCTCCGATTCGGGTAAGGTTCAAGAGCCGCGCGGCCGGGCCGAGGGTTGGACCGGCGGTCCAAGCTATACGCCGCCCAATGGAAATCCGCCGGTCTTGGAGGGCAGGGTGCCCGATTCTTCCGCCCGCATGCCTCTTGCGACCAAGGACTTGATTATGGATGACGGAGTGCGCTCTCTTTCCGCAAGCGCCCCGCCCGGCAATCCTATACTCGACCCCATGGTCGAATACGACGAGCCGATAGACGATATAACCAAGAATCCCGACGCTAAGCCGATATTCAAGCGCGAGGTCTCCGACTGGGTCGCCAAGGAGGGTCTTACGCTTCGCGAAGTGCTTCGGCAGTGGAGCGATATGGAGGGCTGGGAGCTCGTCTGGAACACCAAGCGCGAGTATCCGCTAAAGGCCTCGGCCATCTTCCGCGGACGGTACAAGGACGTCTCTGCCGCATTGGTAAGGACGTTCGAGAGGGCGCAGCCTTCTCCGCATGCGAAATACTTTATGGGCAACAAGGTGCTGGTGATAAGCACTCTGGAGGAGCACGATGGCAACTAAGGGACTGATGATTGCGCTGGCCGCGGCGGTTGCGCTTTCCGGCTGCTATAACAAGAACATGGCCAAGTCGGTCAAGGAGCAGGTCGCGAACGACTTCGACGAGACTCAGGACGCCCTCGACCGCGCGCGCCTGCCCGGCAAGCCCGAGAAAAAGGACATAATCTCGGTTTCGGACGATATATGGCTTGGCGACCGCTCTACCATAAGCGAGCATGTCGATCCCCTGCCTCGCGCGTTCGAGACAGAGGAGGGCGTGACCCTCATGACCGACGGCGCGGTCGAGTTCGACGAGCTTGCGACCCAGGTACAATACCTGACCAATATACCCGTCCAGGCCGAGGAGAACGTCAAGGACTTGAAAAAGCTCTCGATTTCCTACTCGGGCCCGCTCTCCGGCCTATTGGATATGATTGCGGTCAAGGAGAATATAAATTGGAGCTTCTCCGGCGGCCAGATTTCGTTCTACAAGTTCAAGACGCGCACGTTCGTCCTCTACACGCTCGCCAACGATTCGAACTATACGACGAATATTTCAAGCGGCTCCGAGGGTTCCGCCACTCTCCAGACCACTTCGCAGATAAAGGAGTGGGCCGAGATAGGCGAGATTGTGAAGAGTATTGTGAAAGATGGCGATGTCCAGGTTTCCCCCTCGACAAGCTCGATAACCGTCACTTCCACACCCAAAATCCTGGCCAAGGTCGAAAGCTATGTCAAGGAACAAAACCGTAGGTTCGTGAAACAGGTCGCAGTGACCGTCAAGGTGCTCCAGGTCTCGCTTTCCAAGTCCTCGAACTACGGCCTGAACCTGAACGCGATTCTCGACAACGGCAAGCTCAACGTCGCGGCAAGCTCGACCTCGACCGTCGACGGCATGAGCTTCGCGATTCTCTCAGGCAAGGGCGCGGGCTCGACCGCGGCTCTGCGCGCGCTTTCCGCCGCAGGCAAGACCTCGCTCTTGACCTCCGCCGTCGTGACCGCCCGCAACAACCGCGTCGTGCCTATAAACAATATCCAGAAGTTCAAGTACGTAAGCTCGATTTCCACTCTGACGGAAAACACGAACTCCACGACCGAGGTAACGCCTGCCGAGGAATCCGTCGGCTTCTCCATGCAAATCATGCCCAACATACTCGAGAACGGCAAGCTCCTGCTTATGTTCAACATGAGCCTCAAGGAACTGGTAAGCCTCGACGCGATGACCGTGGGCAGCACGACCGTCCAGCTTCCTAAAATCGAGCAGAGGAATTTCATGCAGGAGCTTGTTATGGAGTCGGGCCAGACCGCGGTCTTGACCGGGTTCGAGAAGATAAGGAATACGAACTCGACCGACGGCCTCGGCGCAAGCGAGTTCACGGCCATCGGCGGCACCAACTCGACCGAAACTACGCGAGATGTCCTGGTTGTCATGCTTACGCCGCAGATAATCGCCTCGCCTATGGATTCCGAGCCGAACGCGAATTCTCCGTGGGGCTTCCCGTCGTACTGATGGGGTGAGAGGGGGAAACTGACTTGGCTGACAAAGAAATCAAGGTCATAAAAGTTGACGGCAAGCAATATGCCGTTGGCCTCTTTTGGCAGCCGGTCCAGAACGACGCCGACTATATGCGCGAAGTCCGCGTCGCAAGCCAAAGCCTTATCGTCGGCGCCAACCTGTATTGCTTCCGCCGCGGAGCAAGCTCACAATACGGCCTCGGTTTCACATCCGACGGGCAAAAGGCGGGCATGCCCTCCGGCGCCTCCGCCGTCGCAAGCGCGCTCAGGGACAAATCCTCGGCGATTTGCGTACTCAAGGTGGACGAGGGCTGGTGGTTCATCACGATTCGCAATAACTTGATTCTGTCCGAGGAGGACACGGTTTATAAGACCGAGTCCGACGCGCAGGACGCGTTCAACTCCATGCTCTCCATCCCCGACTGGGGCTATAAAATCGCGCCCGCAAGCTGGAAGATAGAGGACACCAAGGAGCTCTCCGCGGCAGAATTGCTTGGCAAAGGCTCCGCAGTCGACCTGAAGCATATCGGCGCCACAGTAAATATAAAGGTCGTGGCCGTCGTCCTGGCCTTGGCCGCCGTCGGCGCGTACCTATACCACCTCCGGCTCGAGTCCGAGAGGAAGAAAAAGGCCGAGGAGGAGGCCCGCCGTCTTGAGTTCCTGAAAAAGCAGATGGAGAAGAAAGAGGCTCCTCCGCCCCCCGCACCCAAACCGTGGGAGAGTTTGATTGACCCGTCCGACATGGCTAAGAAATGCACGATTTTGATAGTCAATTCGACCGCGACCGTCCCGGGGTGGGAGCTGACTAACTCGACCTGCACCGAGCGCACGGTGACAAGCAATTTCAAAAGGACTTACGGCACGGCAAGCTGGCTGTTCGAGGCGCAGCGCCTGAACCTCCTCTCGAACAAAATCGGCCTCCGGGCGACCGACACCAACTATAATATGATTGTCGGCACGGTCGATATTCCGATGGTAAAACGTACCTCCGCAGCACCTGCCATGGACAAGGCCGAGCTTCAGAAAAGCCTGACCGACCGCTTCCACTCGCTGAAAATCGACCACTTCAAGCTCGAGGACAGGACGCAGACCGTCGCCGATCCGAACGCGCCGCCGCCCGACCCAAAGGCGCCAAGAACCGCCAAGCAAAAGGGTGGAAAAACTTATCCCTATACGAACTTCACGTTCACCGACGTGGCCTACCGCCTGCCGCTGGATTGGGTTAAAATGCTCGAAAATACGAATTCGCTTGAATTTACTTCGATAAAATGGGATAATGTTTCAAGGAAATGGTCCTACGAGGGCAAGATTTTCGAGCGCGTTGACGAACCGGCTCCGGCCGAACCCGTTCCCGCGCCCGGGGGTGCACAACAAAAACAAGGAGAGGAAAAATGAAGAAATTTATAATGCTGCTGGCCGCGATATTCGCGCTGTCCGTCGTCGCGCCCGCGTCCGTCTGGGCGCAGGAGGCGGATGAGGAAATCGCCGACGCTGTCGAGGACGCCGAGGAGGAGATGGACGAGGATTCTATGGTCGCCGAAGCCGCCGCCGATGACGTCGACGACGAAGAAGATGGGGACGACGAGGAATAGTCCGTCCTGCGTCCCTGCGGACGTATAAAAGAGGGGTTGCTATGAAGAAGTTTGTTTTGGCTCTTGCCGCGCTGTTCGCGCTCGCCGTCGCTGCGCCCGTTCATGTCTGGGCGCAGGAGGCGGACGAGGAAGAATACGAGGATGAGGAGGAAGAGGAGGGTTTCGAGGACGACGAGGACGAGTTCGAGGATGAAGAGTTCGCTTCCGAGCCCGAGCCTGCGCCAGCCGCTTCTGCCCAAGCACAGGCCCCGGCTAAAAACAACGACTTGGGAGCCGAACCCGACGGCGTGGATATATATGATAACACCGCCGGGGTAAGCGAGGAAAATGGTCTGTTCAAGCTTGACGGCCCCGCCGCCGACACGTTCAAGACCATGACGGCTATGGAGCGCGCCAACGCGCTTATGAAACTCAAGATAGAGCAGGAGCGCCTCGCCCTCGACCTCGAGCGTCAGCGCGCCGAAAAGAAAAAGGTCGCGCTTTCGCTTGAGGAGGCCGAACGCAACAGGGCCAAGAAAGACGAGGAGGCCGCGCTTGCTTCCGCCGCCGCCGAAGCTAAATTGGCGCGCGAGGAAGAGGAGGCCGCCGCCGTCGCCGACAAGCGCAAACGCGACGAGGAGCTCAACAAGCAGATTATCGCCCGCGTGGCCCAGGCCAACCTGTCCGACCCCGACCAGCTCAACGCCGTGGCACAGCTTATGGCGCTCGCCCCCGGCAGCAACGCGAACGAGGAGGCCATAGCGGGCCTCAAGGCCGCGGGCTCGAACCGCCAGATGTCGTTCGACGAACGCTACGCATTGAAGTCCATAGTGGGCGCAGGCGGCAATCTTTCCGCCAACATCGAGGACAAGGAGAAAAAGACCGCCACCCGCGTCAAGAAGGGCTCCATGCTCGGCGACTGGGTGGTCGAAAGCGTGACCGGCACTTCGGTGCTTCTTAAAAAGGGCGAAACGTCCAAGATTATGAATTTGAACTAGGGGACGTCATGGCGGACGAAGAGAAAAAAGAGCTCGCACCAGATGCCGCCCAGTCCGCGGATGGCGATGGCGCCGACGGCTCTGAATCCGTAAGCTCGCGCTTCGCCGGCCTCTCGAACAAGGAGATAATCGCCAAGCTCTATAGCGGCGGCGGCCTCGAAAGCGCGGCCTCGGGCAACTATCCCGTCGGTGCGGATACCCAGGGGCTCCTTGCTCTGTTCTCCGACGGCACTTTTCTGGTTTCCAACACGCACAAGTACGACGGCCGCGTCCTCTCGTTCCAATCGCTGGTAAGGAAAAAGGGCGGCAAGATAAACCGCCCCGAATACGTTCCCATGAGCCTGCTTGCCCAGATATACCAGCAGGCCGGCAAGGATAACGAGCCCAAGGGCGGCGGCAAGTCTGGCAATCTGGACGAGGCCGACAACAACAAGATGCAGAAGGACTTCGTGGATATAGTCTATCGCGCGGCCGAGCAGAAGGTCTCCGATATTCACGTCGTCGTGGCCGAGCATACGACGGTCATGTTCCGCGTCGCCGGCTCCATGCACACGATTCTCGAGTATGACAAACAGTGGGGCGAAAGCTTTGTCCGCTCGGTCTTCGCCTCGGCCGACATATCCGATTCGAACTACGCCCAAAACGAATTCCAGGTCGGCCAGAAACTCGGCAATACGCCGCTGCGCGGAGAAAAGGATTTGTACCTGCCCGAGAATGTTCTGGCGATTCGATTGCAGTTCAACCCAATCGCGTTCGCGACAAGATACCTCGTTATGCGAGTCCTGTACGCAAACTCCAACGCCGCCAATGACGACGATCTCGGAAGTCTTGGCTTTTCCGAGTACGAGGACGAACGGCTCTTCCGCATGCGCGCCTACCCGACCGGCCTGTGCATAATAGCTGGCCCGACC
>JAISGI010000043.1 GCA_031263095.1 Rickettsiales bacterium
CCAAGACCTAGGGACAGGAAAGACAATGGAAAAAATAATAAACGCGGATGACTTCGGCCTTAGCCCCGAGGTGAACCGGGCAATAGAAACGGCCGCGCGGGACGGTTGCCTCAACTCGACAAGCCTGATGGTGGACGAGCCCGAGGCCAAGGCCGCCGCCCGCCTGTCCAAATCGCTGCCCGGCCTCAAGGTCGGCATTCACCTTGACTTGAAAGGCTACGGATTCGTCCACCTGCTGGCGCTTTCCATATTCCACCGCGACTGGCTCGAGACATACGCGACATCCGAATTCCGCCGCCAGATAGAGGCCGCCCGCAAAATGGGGATAGACGTAGCCCACCTCGACTCCCACCGCCACATCCACATGATACCCCTGCTGTTCGGCGTAGCGGAAAAATTGCGCGCCGAGTACGGCATAAAACGCCTGCGCGTAGTGAACGAGGATTTGCTTAGCACCCTGCGCGAAACGCGCAACCCCGCGCCACTATGGAACGGCGGCTTGGTTAAATACATACTGCTGAAATTCCTCGGCCGCATAAGCGGCGCGAAAAGCAAGGTGTATTTCTATAGCATACTGAACACCATGCGTCTTTACGGCCGGAACGTGCGGAGCATACGCGCGCCAGGCGGCTTTTCCGCGGTCGAAATCGCGATACACCCAAGCACAATTGGCGATGCACGCCTGCGCGAGCTTGCGACCCTGCTCGACAAGGACTTCCCGAATAGGATTTTATAGCGGCTATCTGCGCACCCGGACAAGCACCCGGCCGTCGCCGTCCGACATGATGACATCGGGAGAGAGTGGCTCAAGCACGCCGGAAAGAAGCTCGTCCGACGCAATTACGAACGCTTCGCCATGCACCGCAAGCATACCCTTTATGTCGTCGATTTTCGTGCCCCGCCCGCCAAGCGCCTTGCCGCCGGAATAAAACTCGCCCGAAAACTTGCGCTTCATCCCCATATAGACAAGCGGCACGCCCTCGCCCGCGCGCAGCTCGATATACTTCAGGACAAACTGCTTGTCGCTCGACTTCGACACGGCGATAAGGTCGGGCTTTATGGCAAGCACGGCGAACAGGGCAAAGCTGAACGCGCCTGCAATGAAGAATTTAAGAAGTCCGGCCTTCGCCTCGCGCGAAAGCGCCGCCGCCATAAGTATCGCGCTTGGCGCCATTGCGGTTATCGCATACGTCGGTATGATGTTGCTCGCGAAAGTGAAGAACAGCATGGGGGAAACCGCCCACATCAGGACATAGAACGCCGCGTCCCCGGAAATCGCGCGCACCGCGGCACGGAACTTGCCCGAAAACGCGCGCAGAGCAAAATATGCGCACCACGGAAACGTAAGGAATAAATAGAACAGCCATACCATCCCGCGCGGCTGGTCGTGGGCCGAGCCGTACAGGTCGCCCTCCCACCCGGGAACAAGAAAACGCTTTATATGCTCACCGATGATGAAATAGTCGAGGAACCCCGGCGTTTTAATCTCCGCCATAACATACCACGGAACCGAAATGGCAACGGCAAGCGGAACGCCGCCAAGCCACGGAAGCTTCCTGAACATATCGCCCCACCTGCGCGAAAAAAGGACATAAAGGAATATCGCAATCCCGATAAGCACAAGGCCGATTGGCCCCTTGGCAAGCAGCGACAGACCGCACCCCGCAAAGAAAAGATAGCCCCACTTGCGCCCCTCGCCTGTCATGCAGTTGTAGAACCCGACGAACGCAAACATCGCGCAAAGCGTAAGCGCCGGGTCGGTCATCACCCCTCCGGCGAAGTACAAAAATGCGGGCATGCTTGCAAGCAGACACGCACACATACTTGCGGCAAGCCTGCCGAACTGCCGCCGCGCGAACATGAACGCAACCGCCATTACGCCAAGCATGAACAGGAAGTGCGGCAGGTGCGCGGCAAACTCGCTCACGCCGAATATCTTGAAGGATAACGCGGTGGCCCAGAACGACATCGGCGCCTTGGCCCAGAACGGCACGCCATAGTCCGCCCAAGGCGTGATGAAGTCGCCGGTCTCAAACATCTTGCGCCCGATTTCGGCATAGCGCGCCTCGGTCGTGTCGGTAAGCACGCCGTCGAAAAGCGATACGAACCGGACAAGCAACAGGAGTATGGTCGTAAAGTCCAGCCAGAATATGGCCTTGTTTTTTCCCTGCTCCGTCATGACGCCTCCTTGAATAAAACAAGCTGTAAAAAAGCCGGGATTTTCCTAGCTTTTTTACTCATATTTTCCACTTGAAAAAACGAGCCCCATAGGGGCGCTAATTTTTCAAGTGAGTTTTCTTGGTCGGGGAGACAAGATTGTCCGCTTCGGGCTGCGCCCTGCGCGTTCATCTTCGCTCGCCGCCCGGCGTGCTCCCGCCCGCCTCTCGTTCGATTCCAAACTTGCTTCCCTCGCAAGTTCAAACATGTCTCGGTTATCGAAACTTTTTACGCGCCCTGCGGGGCGTAAAAATTTCGATGGTCGGGGAGACAAGATTCGAACTTGCGACCCCAGCGTCCCGAACGCTGTGCTCTACCAGGCTGAGCCACTCCCCGATTGCGCATATTATATACACAAAAATTCATAAGGCAAGAGGTAAATCAAGGCCGCACATGCGCCGCGCGAACCCTCTACCATACACCCCCGCGGGTCGTAGATTTCTCGCTGTGCAAAGCCTTCTGGAAACGGAAAATGTACCGCTCGTCTATGTTGGTCGCACCAACCGTGTCACCGTCACAGTGGTATAGAGCTTCGTTAGGATGCCGGCAATCGACGAACATCTCGCCGTTCTGAATGTCCTCAAGCTTTACTTGCCCCGTCGCCATGCGTATAAACATCTCCGCACCAGCAAGGATGACAAGGCCGACTATCATCATGCCAAGCTTCATCCATTGCGCCTCGGCACGGTACACGCCCTCGACCAAGATCCATAGGAGCATGAACACCGCCGCGACATAGATAAGGCGACGGAATTGCTGGAAAAGCTTGACAAGGCCGTTCACGAACTTGCTCCACGGCCCAAGCTCGCCGGCCGAGGTCTTGATTTGCCGAACCTGGCAAAATACGGCAAGCTCGCCTCCTCGCGCCCGCGGAGCGTTGGAAAGAATACGCTGGCACGACTCGGCGATAATCGCCTGCGCGTCTGCGGAAATGCGGAACTGACTCTCGTCCGCCGCCGTCCGCGTGCGCACCGCCCGACCACGCGCGCTTTGAGCAAACGCCGGCCCCGCCGCGAACAGGAACATCAGAAGTATAAGAAATTTCTTCATGAATACGATTTTAGCACGATTTCCCGCTTGACGCAACCATAAATTTATGATATTCTAAAAGAAAAAAGGGGGTCGCAATGGACAACGATAAAGAGTTTTTCGGGGACGAGCCTCAGGGCCGCGGCGCTGATACTGAGGAACCCGGCCGCTCCATGGGCGGAATTTCCTATGGCGAGGAACCCAAATCTTCGCTCAAGAATATATTTATAGCGGTCGCTTTTGGCGCGATTCTTACAGCCGCAGCCGTGCTGCTTACCCGCCGCGGCAAGGACGAAAACCGCGCTGGCGTCGACATCCCTTCGCCTACCCTTCCGATAAGGATTGCCAAAACCGATGAGGTTGAGGACAAGGCCGCAACCGCCGACGCGCTCGAGGCCAAAATTGCCGAGGTCTCGCCCGAGAATGCCAAGGCGCCCGCCGAACTGGTGAAGGCCACGCCTAAACCCGCCGCACAGCCAAAATCCGCGCCGGCCAAGATCGTAAAGACGCCCGCCCCGGTCAAGACGGTTGCCGCGCCTGCCAAACCCGCGCTTGTCGAACGTCCCACCGACGTCAAGGGCGAGGTCGAGATTGTATCCGCCCCCACGCCCGCCGCACCGGTAAAAGCCGCTGCCGGCCAAGTCTCGGCCAAGCGTAGCGAAGCCGGATGGTCCGTCCAGATACTCTCCGGCACGACCGAGGAAAAAACCCGCAAGGACTGGGACGCCATGGTAAGGAAACACCCCGACTTGCTCAAGAATCAGGCCCATGCGATAGTCAAGGCCGACGTCGACGGCAAAACCTACTTCCGCCTGCGCGCGACCGGCTTTAACGCAAGCGCGGACGCAACTGCCTTCTGCGGCAAGCTCAAGGCCTACAGCATATCTTGCTTCGTCACGAAATAGGAGACCAAGGTGATAGGACACGGCGAACTTTTGATTATACTTCTGGTGGTGGTGCTCTTGTTCGGGGCGTCCCGCTTTCCCAAAATCATGAAAAACCTTGCCGACGGCATAAAGGTCTTCAAAAAGGAAATGAAGTCGGACGCGCCCAAACCCGCGCAAAAAAAGCCGCGCAAAAAGGCCGCCGGAAAAAAGTGATATATGCCGAACTATCTTCCATACCAGGTCAAGCGCGGACTAAGGATAGTTGCAGTAAAATTGCTTGGCGCCGCACTGCTCGCCTTGGCCGCCGCAGCCGCAATAGGGCTGGCCACATATAGCCCGCTCGACCCCTCGCCTTTCTCAAGCTCCACATTCAAGACCACGAACGCCGCAGGCCCGGCCGGAGCCTATATCGCCGCGACATTGCTCTACGCTTTCGGAGGCGCCGGCGCATTGGTCGTCACGGCCGGAGTCTTCGCCGCAGGCCTCGCCCTGACACGCTCGAAACCGCCCGCGCACCCGCCAATCATGACGGCCTCGCTCGCCATAATCGCGACGTTTTCGGCAAGCCTCGCCGCCACATTCTTTGATGCTGGAGGACTTGCCGGAGCCGCTTCGCTCGCCGCCATAGGAGCTACGGGATATATTGGCATAGCGGTGTTCCTGCTTGCCGCCGTCATCG
The DNA here is from genome assembly GCA_031263095.1 of Rickettsiales bacterium. Lineage (GTDB taxonomy): Bacteria > Pseudomonadota > Alphaproteobacteria > Rs-D84 > CACZYB01 > WQWV01. Next base: position 4,813 of record JAISGI010000043.1, read on the forward strand.
CCGCCGCCGCGATATTCGCCATGCTGAACGTCAAACTCTCCTCGCTCGCGAAAGTTCGTTTAGCGGCGCCGACGCCAAAACGAATCCCGGTCAAGCCGCGCGCACAGGAAAAACCCAAACCTCGCCCAAGCTCAAGCCCGAAACCCACACCCGCCGCACGCACGTCTTCGTCCTACAGGCTCCCGCCGACAAGCTTGCTTGACGAGCCGAAACGCGATTCGTCCGCCGCGTCAAGCGACGAGGTGAACCGAAAAATGGGCAAAATGCTCGAAGATACGCTCGCCGAATTCGGGCTCGAGGTCAAGGTCGCACACATCCGCCCCGGCCCGGTCATAACGCTGTTCGAGACCGAGGTCGGCCGCGGAATCAAGACCTCGCGCATAACATCGCTTTCCGAGGACATCGCGCGCAACATGGCCGCGCACAGCACGCGCGTCGCCCTAATCCCCGGCACCAATAGGATAGGCATAGAGCTCCCCAACATGAAACGTAAAATGGTCTACCTGAAAGAGCAGCTCGAAAGCGACATGTTCGCCACGACCGCCCACGCCCTGCCTATCTCGCTCGGGAGCGATACCAGCGGCGCTCCCGTGTTCGTCGATTTGGCCAAAATGCCGCATCTTTTAATAGCGGGAACCACCGGCAGCGGCAAGTCCGTCGGCGTCAACGCGATGATTCTGTCGCTATTATACAAGTACTCGCCCGACGAAGTAAAAATGATAATGATTGACCCGAAAATGCTCGAGTTCGCAGTCTATAACGACATCCCGCACTTGCTTATTCCAGTGGTGACCGAGCCGGTCAAGGCCGTCGCCGCGCTCAAATGGGCCGTGCGCGAAATGGAGGACCGCAACCGCAACCTCTCCG
>JAISGI010000016.1 GCA_031263095.1 Rickettsiales bacterium
GCTTAAAGGTTATAAGGAAACCCGCGCCGAAAATAGCCCCGACGTCCGCCTGTTGAATTACGCGCGCCCGGACGAGCTCTCCAAGGCCGAATATGCCGAGTTCGGACTGCTTGCCGACAACGCCGACATCCCGACGAAGGAGACGAAGTGGAACGTGGTTTCATCATCGCCTACGGAAATTAAACTCGCCTGGACGAACAGGGACAAGGTAAAGTTCGAACGCACGCTCGGCTTCGACGACGGCTACCTTTTACGCGTCGAGGATAAAATCTCCAACAGTTCCAAAAGCCCACTGACCTTCCACCCGTACGCAAGGGTGGTAAGCGCATTCGACACGCGCCAGAGTCCAAGCTCGCACACCGGCCTGGTCGGGTTCGTTGACGGCTCGCTGGTCGAGAAAACCTACTCCGACCTCGCGGGCAAACAACCGTTCGAGGTGGACGGCGCCAAGGGCTGGTTCGGCTTCGGCACGAATTACTTCATGAGCGTATTGCTCCCGCCCGAGGGCGCTGCGGTCAAGATAAGCGCACGGGAGTTGCCCTCACACACACCCGCGCCGACCAAGCAGTTCCAGGCCGATTACGTCGCGCCCGCTTTGACTGTCGCTCCCGGCGCCGAGACCAAAATAGAATATCGCGCCTACCTCGGCGCCAAGGAGTCAGCACTTCTTGAAAGGTACGAGAAAGAATTGAGCTTGCCCCGCTTCGACCTTGCGGTTGACTATGGTATGTTTTATTTTCTATCCAAGCCGTTCTCGACGACGCTCGGCTGGCTGCACGGTTTGACGGGCAATTTCGGCCTTGCGATAATCCTGTTCACGCTGATGATAAGAGTGCTCCTCTTCCCTATGGCGCACAAGTCGTTCAAAAGCATGGAGAAGATGAAGCGGCTCCAGCCGGACATGAAACGCATACAGACCATGTACGCGAACGACCGGCAGCGTATGAACCTCGAGCTTGCGATGCTGTATAAAAGCAACGGCGTGAACCCGCTCTCGGGCTGCCTGCCGCTGTTGCTGCAATTGCCGGTTTTCCTTGCGCTTTACAAGGCTCTTGTGATTTCGATAGAAATGCGCCAGGCACCGTTCGTGTGGTGGATAAGCGACCTGTCCGCGCACGATCCGTATTATATCCTGCCGGTGCTGATGGGTATAACGATGTGGGCCCAGCAGCGCATGCAGCCCGCGCCCGACGTCGCGCAGAACAAAGTGATGAAGTGGCTGCCCGTGATATTCACGGTAATGTTCGCGGGCCTGCCAAGCGGCCTCGTCCTCTACTGGACGACGAACAATATCCTCTCGATTTTGCAGCAGAGATTCGTCCGGTGAAGCTGAAGGAATTTTTTGAGGTCAAGCCCGAATTCGTGGGGAGCTTCCCGCTCGCTTCGGACGTGCCCGCAAGCGCGTTGCCGGAAATCGCATTCGTCGGACGCAGCAACGTGGGCAAGTCCTCGCTTGTGAACGCGGTTTTCAAGGCGCCTCTGGCAAGGGCGTCGAACACGCCCGGCCGCACCCAGGCCTTGAACTTTTTCGTTGTCTCGGACGCGCTGATGATAGTCGATTTGCCCGGCTATGGATTCGCCAAAGCGCCGCTTGCCGAGGTCGCGAAATGGAACGAGCAGCTGCGCAAATACCTGTCCGGCCGCGCGCAGCTTCGGCGCGTATTTTTGCTTATCGACTCGCGTCAAGGCCTAAAGCCCGCGGACGAGGATATGATGAAGACGCTCGACAAATCCGCCGTCGCATACCAAGTCGTGCTTACCAAAACGGACAAGGTGGGCGAGGTCGAACTCGCCTCCGCGCACGAAGGCGTAGCAAAAACGTTCAAGTCGCACCCTGCCATGCACGGCGAAATCTTGGCCACAAGCGCAGAGACCGGCACCGGTCTCGACCTCCTCCGCGGCGAAATCTTCGATTTGACTAAATAGCTTTCCTCTGCATTTTTCGATTGAGTGTTTAGAACCTCGACCCTATGCTGAACAGGAACCGCTGCTTGCGGTCGTAAGGCTGGTAGTTTATCGGCGTGCCCCAGCTTAGGTTTATCTCGCCAAGCGGACTGCCCCAAGAAATCCCGTACCCGACCGAAGTCCTAAGCGTGTTGTCGTACAATACGCCGTTGAACGAGGCCAGGTCCGGCGCGCCCATATAGCCCCAGTCATAGAACACATACCCCGCCACGCGCGCCTTTTTCGGGAACCCGATAGGGAAGTTCAGCTGGAACGTCCCGTTCAGGTGCCAATTTCCGCCATAGGAATACGATTGGTAATAAGGGCTCTCCGGCCGCGCGCCTATGCCATTATAGCTGAACCCGCGCAGGTTGTCCCCGCCAAGCCGGTACCGGTCGGAGGAGGCCAAAAGAGTGCCGCCAAGCGCGTCGATTTTCCCCGCCTCGCCAAGGACGCCAAGCATCCACGTCCCGTCGAAGAAGGAAAAGTATTGCTTGGCCGTCGCGTCGTTCTTGACGAAGTTCTTGTCCCCGCCAAAACCCGCATAGTCGGTTCCGTACGAGATGACATGCCCGCGCTTCGTGTCGTTCACGTAATCTACGATTTGGTTTCTGTAAGTGATGGTGTGCCCGACACGGTAAGTGTCCTTGGTGCCGGTGCCCTGGGCAAGCGAACCTCCGATGTTCGGGTCGACATTGACCGCCTCGTCGTGCCGCGCGGTCAGACGGAACCGGTGATAGAGGTTGTCGTTATAGCTCCACCCGAACTTGGGCGATACGCCGACGGAATCCACATCATAGCCGTATATGCTGCGGTACTTGCCCTGGTTGTAGAACACGTCCACGCCGCCCATAAGGTCGCGCCCGAACAGATAAGGCTCGGCGAACGACATGCTGAAACTGTTCTGGCGTTGCGAGAAGACCGAGGAAAAGCCAAGTGTCTGCCCGCGTCCCATGAAGTTGTTCTCTTTCACGCCAAGCTCGAGGAACCCCTTGTCGAAAGTGCTCCACCCGGCACCGAAGGTCATCTCGCCAGTTGACTTTTCCTCGACCTGAACCGAAATGTCGACCTTGTCCGCCGTGCTCAGGACTTTCGAGGGAGTAATCTTGACCGTGCTGAAGTACCCAAGCGCCATAAGCTTCTGCTCGGACGAGGTGACGAGCGAGGAGTTGTACGCGCTCTGCTCGTCGAAGTTCAGGTGCCGCCGGATGACCGATTCGTAGGTGCGCGTGTTGTTCTTGACTTCGATGTTGTTGATGAAAGCCTTGACGGAATCGGTGACATTGAACACGACCGCCGCCTCGCCGGTTTCCTTGTTCGGCTTCTTGTCGATTGCGATGTTCGCGAAAGGATAGCCAAGCTCGCCCATGGTCTTGACCATCTGGTTCACGCTCCGCCGCGCAAGCGGCTCGCTGTAGAACATGCCCGACTCGACCAGCACGTCGCCCTTGAGTTTCGACACGTCCAACTCGGCTATGTCGGTCTTTATATCGACCGAGGATATTTTGTACCGCTGCCCCTCCGAGAAATCGAACGCGACATAAAAGTTCTGCTCCCGGTTGTCCATCTTCGCGCCGTACGAGTTGGTTTCATAGTCCAGATACCCGTTGCCGGCGTAGAAGTTGCGCAGCAGGTCAGAGTCATAGACTATGCGCTCCTCGTGATACGCGTCCATGCTCTCGAACAGCTTCCACCAACCATAGGTGCGCGAGGATATTACGTCGCCAAGCACCCAGTCCGAGAACGCCTCGTTCCCGGTGAACGATATGTCGCGGATATAGGCCTTGTCCCCCTCGGAAATCTCGAACACTATGTCATAGCGGTTGTCCGAGCGGGCGATTGTCTTCGCGTCTACCGAGGCCTTGAAGAACCCGAGGCTTTTGTACGCTTGCTTTAGCGTCTCTACGTCCGAACGTATCGAGGCCTCGTTATATACCGACCGCGGACGGGTAAGGAGACGGTCTTTGATGTCCTCCTCTTTGACCTCGTTGTTCCCCTCGAATGCAATCTGGTTGACTATGGGACTTTCGGAAACGGTGATGACAAGCACGCCGTCCTCGGTCTTCATTGCAATGTCGGAAAAGAATTTCGAGTTCCAAAGCACGCGCACGTTGCGGTTGAGGATTGCGTCGTCCACCGCGCCGCCGGGCTTTATGTCGATAAGGTTGCGTATCATATCCGGGTCGATTCGCCGCGCGCCCTCGACCTTGACTTCGCTTATCCTCTCGCTCAACGGAGCCTGCGCCCACACGCCGAGGGAAAACAGCAGAGCAGATACGCTTATCGCAATCCTCCGGTTCATTTGAACAGCCTCATTATGTCGTTCCCGTTCGCGATAATCATAAGCAGGACAATGACGCCGAACCCCGCCCAGAACAGCGCGTCCTTGACCCTCTTCGGAAGTGGCCGCCGGATAATCCCCTCGATTATATAGATGAACAGATACCCGCCGTCAAGTATAGGTATCGGCAATAAATTGAAGAAGCCCAAGCTTATGGAAATGAACGCGACCATGAACAGGAACGCATAAAGCCCGCTTTCAAGCGCGCGCTCGCTCGCTTTCGCAATCGAGATTATGCCGCCAAGCTCTTTCGATGAACGCGCACCGGTAAGCATTTCGCCAAGGATTGAGAGGGTTTTCGACGTTATCCGCCATACCTCGCCGCCCGCCTTTGTAATGGCGCTGCCGAAGCTCATTTGCTCGTACTTGTCCGCGGCCATGGAATACGACACGCCGATTTTATATACCCCGTCCTCGAGCCTAGGCTGCACGGCGACAATACGGCCGTCGTCAAGCCCAAGCTCGACCGGCGCGCCTTTTTTTACTATGTCGCCAAGGTTTTCCGCCCCCTCTCCATTGACCGAGACTATTTTAAGGCCAGGGTGGAGCACTCCTGCGACGGCCGCGTTCGGCAATACTTCGTTCACCACGGCCGCAGTCTTCGGCGCGCCCACTAACGCGAACAACGCGAAGAAGATTAAAAATCCGAATACATAGTTGAACGCCGGCCCGGCGAATATTATGCCGAACTTTTGCCGCACGCTCTTTGCCTCGAAATTGTCCGCCTCAAGCTTTTTGCCCCGCGCGTCTACCTGGTTGGGGCTATCTGCCTGACCTTTAAGCGTGGCGTATCCTCCAATGGGAAAGATGTTTAGCCGCCATTCTGTGCCGTGCTTGTCGCGCCAGCCGAAAATCTTGCGCCCCATGCCGATTGCGAACGCCTCGACCTTTACACCCGCCCGCCGCGCCAACAAAAAGTGGCCAAGCTCGTGCACGAACACGACGATAGGGAACAGTATTATGAAAGCCAGCACGCCCAATTTTCCTCTCCAAGCAATTTTTCCTAATGGATTATAGCAAAGGCGCGCGGAAAGAGCAATCATTTTGTTTGCAATTCTCGCGCGTTGAGGGTATGATTTCCTGCATACGAAAATGGCGGCAAAGTTTCTGGACAGCGAGGATATAGAGGATTTGATGCGCGCCCGCGCGTCCGACCCGTTTTCGCTTTTGGGTTTTCATAGGCTCGAGAACAAGCTTAAAACCGCGGCCATCCGCGCCCTGAACCCCTCCGCGCGCGAAATGTCCGTCCGCGCCGCCGGCAAAGATTACCCCATGGCAAAGCTCCACCCGGCCGGTTTGTTCGAGGCTTTCGTACCCGAGGACGCGCGCCCGTATTCCCTTGTCGAGGGCGGCCGGGAATACCTCGACCCGTACGCTTTCGGCCCGACCATAGGCGAGTTCGACAGCCATTTGGTATTGGAGGGAAAACACTACGACCTGCACGCCAAGCTTGGCGCCCGCATTGTCGAACACGAAGGGGTAGGGGGCACGGCCTTCGCCGTCCTCGCCCCGCACGCCCTGCGCGTAAGCGTGGTCGGGGATTTTAATAATTGGGACGGCCGCGTGAATATGATGAGACGCCACCCCGTCGGCGGAATCTGGGACATTTTTATCCCCGGCCTTGGCGCGGGTGCACTTTACAAGTTCGAAATCCTAAGCCGCGACGGCAAGGTTCTGCCCTTGAAATCCGACCCGTTCGCAAGATTGGCCGAGCTCCGCCCCGGCACCGCTTCGGTGGTGTGGCAGAGCGACTACGAATGGCTCTCCGCGCCGCCCGATACCAAGACTTCCATCGCCGAGCCAGTCTCGATTT
>JAISGI010000035.1 GCA_031263095.1 Rickettsiales bacterium
ATGATGCTTTTTCGTCCAAACCGAGGTCGGCATAATCTGCCCCGCCGAATACCCGGAATAAGGGTGCCCGGCGTCAAGTCCGGTGGTCGAACAACACATCGTATGGAACCCGCCGACAACCGTTTTCCCCGATTCGGTCGAGGATAGGCTTGCCGAAAGCTCGCCCTTGTCGTCGATGAAGACGTAATAGTCTTTTCCCGGCTGAAGCGCGCCAAGGTCTTTGGCTACTTCCGCACCCATAAGGCTCGTTTTTATTGTGGTGCTTTTCGGTGTCGCGGCCAAGTACCAACCGGCTCCCGACCCCGCCGCTCCGCCAATCGAGCTATTATAGTTTGGAGCTGTGCAAGTGTAGTAATTTGCTGCCTTTCCAGCCCCTGGCAAAGCCAGAAAAGCTAGTAGGACTATCTTCTTTCGATTCATTCTTCCTCCTATTACTTACCTTCGACCCGAAAGGTCGGAGAGTTGAAGAATCGTTTAACCGACGACGCCACAGCCTTTAAGGAATTGGCTAATAGCACACGCCTCTGTACATTCGCTATGGCCTCCCCGACCGAAGTCGGCGGGAAACCGCCAATCATATTGGCTGCGGCAAATCCTTGCGAAAATGCCGCAGCGGCTAAAAACAGACTCTTCAAAGTCCGAACCTCTTCCGAGGTCGATTCTGAGTATAACAGATTCGCAACCGCGATGTAAAGTATTTTTTAATGGCGGAGGTAGAGGTGTTTAAAAATCGGGATAAAATAGGCAGTACAAAATATTTTCTATTACTTTTTGCCATCTTCAAGTCAATACTAACGTTTTTCTTATTCCAGATACAAGAATATTGAAGCTATTTGATTTATTGTCGTCCCGCATCAAGTATTTACCTATTTCCGTTGAGCCAGTAGTTTTTATATATTTTCCTTTAGTTATTTCAATAAGGTGTTGTCCAGGCGAAACAATATCATCGGGACTCCTAAAGCGTTTTGTATTTTTATATTTATTAGCCAGTCCTGGAATTAAAAGAGCTCTTTCTACGGCCATAAGATTCCCAAAGTAGAAGCTTTCTAGCTCGCGACATGCGATTCTTACCAAGTAATGCTTTCTCCCTGAAGCTTCGCATTTTGATACCAATTCAGATTTCAATATTTTGCAATCATTAGCATCTTGATCCTGTAAAATTATAAAAAAAGTATCCTTAAGCTTCCAAAACCGCATTTTAAGTTCAATATTCTTTTTTAAGTCACTTTTACCATTAAAATCGAAATAATATACAGATATATTTTTTATATCAATGATGCTTGGCACAATCTGCTCCAGCATATTTCTTGCGGACTTTTCCTCAAGCAAAAATACCAGATTTTTAATCATGGATTGACCCCTTCAAAAAAACCCTGTGTCCACAAATACCCCATCTTATCTCCATTTTCCATATATATTTTTGCTTGCTCAAAGCTTGAAGCAGTCTTTATTGTTGTATAGCCATCACGCTTAATAAGAAAAAAAACCTCATTTATTTTGGTAGCATTCAAAAAATCCGGAGAATGAGTTGATACAAATACTTGATTCCCTCTGATCGAATATGCTCTGAACTCTTCTGATAAAGTTTCTAATAATGACGGATATAATTGATTTTCTGGCTCCTCTATACAAAGTAGAGGAAAAGGATTAGGATCATATAGCAACACCAAGTATGCCAGCATCTTCATTGTTCCATCTGAAACGAACTTTGCCAAAAAAGGTTCCTCAAACGAGCCATCCTTGATTTTCAGTAAAACCTTACCTTCGTCCGTAGTGGTTGCTTCTATTTCAGATACACCAGGAATACGTTTTTTCATACTCTCTATTATTCTATCAAAAATTTCCTTATGATTATTGTAAAGATACTGGATAGCTAATGAAAGATTATCACCATCGCGTGATAAATGCTCAACATATCCGACATCTTGCTCTTTGCGTGCACTGCTTATATGAAAATCCGAAATATGCCAATTTTCTATTAAATCCCCCAATAGTCGTACGGCTGGAAATTTTTCAAATTGTGCCAAACCCTTGATGGCAAGAATATCACTTGATTTTAGTTTTTGCGGCGTTCTTGTCAAATCTTTCTCCGACTTTACACTGTCTTTATCCATCTCATTTTCAACAGCATAACCTTCACCGCCGCGAAAATCTATGAAATACCATGGTTTGCCTCCTCTATTACCGCGGACATAAGATAGACGTTCTCTCTCTACGTAGGGTTTACCATTTTTATCATTTACATGAAGCATATATGTGATTAGCGGATTTTGGCCGCCGGATACACTTCTTCCACCTTCTCTAAATTTAAGTTCAATCTCAATTGCTCCAGTTTTATTTCTACTACGTACTTCTTGAATACCTTTATTTCCACCAAGTTTAGCTAAAGCTATAGAAACATTGCCATTCATAGCTTCTTTGAGAAATTCAAATATACTGAAAAAAGTACTTTTCCCAACACCATTGGCGCCGACAAATACGGCATATTTTGGAATATCGCGAACCTCAATATCGGCAAAAGCCTTAAAGTTTTTAACTTTTAACTTTTCCAATCTGATATTTGACATGTTCATACCTCATATTGCATATATTGCTTTTATAAATAACTTTAACTTTTTTTGATAGAAATTTCAATTGGTTTTTGGAGCTTATATACAATCTTAGCAAATTCTTAGATGGTATAAACACTTTTCAGTTTTTATTCCATCCATAACGGAATTTGTTTGTCAAATTTAAAAACGCCAAGAATATTCTTGGAGTCCACCTATAATTCAAGAACTTTAATTTTTCAAGCTATATGAGAAACTTCGGTTGGACAAACTGGCTGCACGAGCAGATAAAATATTCAGAATATTTTATCTGCTGACAGATCTCACAATTTGCATACCAACGGAAAACACTAAATCGAAATGGCATCATAATTACAAAATACGCCTTATTTCGACACGCGAGAATCAACCTCTGGAAAACTTTGGTGGGCGTTGGGGGACTCGAACCCACGACCCAGTGATTAAAAGTCACTTGCTCTACCAACTGAGCTAAACGCCCGACCGTTTGAGGATTATAAAGCCCCTCGCACGCAAAATCAAGCTTTTTGGTATTGCCTCCGATTCGCTCCAACTTTTCTCTCCTTTTTTGTTCATAGTGCCCACACGAAAGGGCTTGTCCGACGAAGATCCACAAACGCCCAAAGACAGACAGAGACGGGTGATTGGCCTCCGTCCGGCCCTGGTGCCAGCCGCGGCAGGTCCTACGGGAAGACCGCCGCGTTTTTGTCCCTAAGGACGGGCAATAGCCCCGCCAAGTCGCCCCCTGGAAGGTGGCAGACCCGCCGGCCGCCGCGCCGCGATTCGCACAAGGTTTGCGCGCGATTCGCCGCTCGGAGCCTCCGCCTGGCAGATTTGGCCGAAGCCGCCTGCTATTTTACGGTCTGGGAGGCATCGGGGGCGCGAAGGTTTCTCTCCTCGCGCGCCCGTTCGGGCTTTCGCCCTGCCGACGGGATGACGTCTGTAAAAGCACCGGAAAAGCCACGTGTGGGCACACGTATCTTCGCTTTCTCAAGCATAGTTTTCATATAGCACAAAAGAAGAACGAATTCAAGCATTATTTTTATGGAAAGGGCACGCGAACGCCCGGGCGCAAGCGCAGTCGGATTCCCGCCTCCGCGGGAATGACAAATATCAGTTGCTTTTATTCTCATTGCCCTGCCCTCAAAAAAATGCTAGCATTTTCCTATAACAAGGAGGATAATATGAAGAAAGTCATAATTCTGCTGGCTCTGGCCGCCTGCGCGTCCAAAGGAACTAATCCGCAAAAGGCGGCCTCTCAACCGGCTGGCAAACCGACGCCCATATACTATACGACCGACACGGCAACCGACGCCAAGGGCAACAAATACTATGACCTCAAGGCCACCGACGGCAAGGACATGCGCTACGAGTCCTTGGAGGAGGACTCCCCCGACGGAAACGTCGATGTCAAGATTTTATACCGCAACGTAGAGTAGTTGCCTCTTGACACTTGCGCCGCCGCGCACTATATAATAACGCGAACTGAACAAAAGGAGCGCAATGATGAACTTCAAACCATTGTTTAACAATATATTGGTCGAGCGCCTCGACGAGGAGGCCCGCACCAAGGGCGGGATAATAATCCCCGACACCGCCAAGGAAAAGCCCTCCCGCGGCAAAGTCCTGGCCGTCGGCGACGGCGCGCTTTCGGACGACGGCAAACGCACGCCCATGAGCGTAAAGGTCGGCGACATCGTGCTCTTCTCCAAATGGGGCGGAACCGAGGTCAAATTCGACGGCAACGACAGAATTATCATGAAAGAAACCGACATCCTCGGTATAATCAGCTAAAGGAGTATATTAAATGAGCAAAATCCTCGCATTCGGCGCCGACGCGCGCAAGAAAATGGCAACCGGCCTCGACACGCTGGCCAACGCGGTCAAGGTCACCCTCGGGCCCAAGGGCCGCAACGTCATGCTTGACAAATCCTACGGCGCACCCAAAATCACAAAGGACGGCGTATCCGTCGCCAAGGAAATCACACCGCTGAAGGACCCGTTCGAAAACATGGGCGCCAAGGCGGTCAAAGAAGTGGCAAGCAAGGCCGCCTCCGACGCCGGCGACGGCACCACCACCGCGACTGTGCTCACCCAGGCCATCTTCTCCGAGGGTGTGAAAATGGTGACCGCCGGCATGAACCCCATGGACATCAAACGCGGCATAGACAAGGCGGTTGAGTCTGTGGTCGAGAATATCAAAAAGAACTCGAAAAAGGTCAGCAAGGACGAGGAAATCGCCCAGGTCGCGACTATTTCCGCCAACGGCGATACCGACATCGGCGCCAAAATCGCCGACGCCATGAAGAAAGTCGGAAAGGAGGGCGTCATCACGGTCGAGGAAGCCAAGGGCTTCGACACCGAGGTCGACGTCGTCGAGGGCATGCAGTTCGACCGCGGCTACCTAAGCCCCTACTTCGTAACCAACGCCGAAAAAATGGCTGCCGAGTACGACAACCCCCTGATACTCATAAACGAGGGCAAGGTCAGCAACCTCCAGCCCCTCCTGCCCATCCTTGAAGCAGTCGCGCAAAGCGGCAAACCCTTGCTGGTCATAGCCGAGGACGTCGACGGCGAAGCGCTCGCAACATTGGTGCTGAATAGGCTCCGCGGCGGACTGAAAATCGTCGCGGTCAAGGCGCCCGGCTTCGGCGACAGACGCAAGGAAATCCTCGGCGACATCGCCGCGCTCACCAAGGCGACAGTCGTAAGCGAAGACCTCGGTATGAAGCTCGAGAATGTGGATACCTCCTACCTCGGCACCGCCAAACGCATAGTGGTCGAAAAGGAAAACACAACCATCATCGACGGCGCCGGCGATAAAAAGGACATCGAAAAACGCGTCCAGGAAATCAAAATCGCAATCGACAAGACGGCATCCGACTACGACCGCGAAAAGCTCCAGGAAAGGCTCGCTCGCCTCTCCGGCGGCGTCGCGGTTATCAAGGTCGGCGGCGGCTCCGAAATCGAGGTCAAAGAAAAGAAAGACCGCGTGGACGACGCACTTGCCGCCACACGCGCCGCGGTCGAGGAGGGAATTGTGCCCGGCGGCGGCATAACACTTCTGCGCTCCGCTTCCGCGCTCGAGGGCGTCAAAACCTTAAACAACGACGAGAAAGCCGGCGTGGCCATAGTCCGCCGCGCGCTCGAGGCTCCTATCCGCCAAATCGCGAACAACGCCGGCACCGACGGCGCCGTCATCGTCGGCAAAGTGCTCGAGAAAAAGGACTTCGCCTACGGCTACGACGCGCAAAAGGGCGAATACACGGACATGATCGGCGCCGGAATTATCGACCCGACCAAGGTCGTCCGCGTCGCGCTTCAGGACGCCGCAAGCGTAAGCGGCCTGCTGCTGACGACCGAGGCCATGGTCGCCGAAGAACCCGAGGAGCCCAAACCCGACATGCACGGCGGCGGCGTCCCCGGCGGCATGGGTGGCATGGGATTCTAACCGCGCCCCGCAAAGACGAAAAACTCCCCTCCGGGGGAGTTTTTTCTTGCATCTCGCGCGAAAATGTGTATAATTGTATCGTCATATACAAAAGGAGTATATGATGAACGAAATTTTCCAAAAATCTATCGAACCCGGCTCGTCTTTCGACGACTATCTCCTGCGCCCCGGCTATTCCGACTTCACGCCGGACAGAGCGTCGTTGAGGAGCGAGCTCGCGCCCGGCCTGACGCTCGAGCTCCCGATTCTCTCCGCCGCCATGGACACGGTAAGCGAGGGCAAGATGGGCGCGGCAATGGCCAGGGCCGGCGGTTGCGCGGTTATACACAAGAACTTGCCACCCGCACGTCAAGCTGAAGAAGTCGCTTTCGTCAAATCATCCGGAGGCATTGTCGCCGCGGCCGTAGGAGTCGGCGAAAAGGAAATCGACCGCGCGAAATTGTTGGTCGATTCGGGCGCCGACGCGCTTGTCGTCGATACCGCGCACGGCCATTCCAAAGGAGTCGGCGATACCGTCGCTGCGCTTCGCAAACTCTACCCTAAATTGACGATAATAGCGGGCAACGTCGCCACGGCCGAGGGTGCGCTGTTCTTGGAATCCGCCGGCGCAAGCGTAATCAAGGTCGGCATGGGCCCCGGCTCGATATGCACGACAAGGCTGGTAAGCGGCTGCGGCGTGCCGCAACTCTACGCCATATACGACGCCGTACGCGCGCTCGAGGGCCGCATTCCGGTCATCGCCGACGGCGGAATCCGGAGCTCGGGCGACGTGGTGAAGGCAATCGCCGCCGGCGCCTCGGCCGTCATGCTCGGCTCCATGCTCGCCGGCACCGACGAAGCCCCGGGCAATATTATCGACATCGACGGCAAGAAATACAAAAACTATCGCGGCATGGGGTCAAAGGCGGCGATGAAACTCGGCTCGGCCGACCGCTACGGCCAAGGCAAATTCGAGGAGAAAAAACGCGTGGCCGAGGGCGTCGAAAGCCTGCTTCCGTGCAAGGGCGCCGTCGGCGCAATACTCGACGAACTCGCCGGAGGCTTGAGGATAGGCATGGGCTACGTCGGCGCGCACAATATAGCGGAGCTGTGGGCGAAATCGAGGTTCGAAAAAATCTCCGCCACATCCATAGCCGAAAACAAGCCGCACGTCTTCGGCGTAGGGATAGGGAAATAGTATGAACAAGACCCTGTTCGCCGCGCTCGATTTGTAATGCTGGTTCGCGCTAATTTTATATATGGAAAATCCCCGCGCGGGACGGGGATTTCCTTGAGTACGGAAGTCTTTACTTCCTCGGCCCTCTGCCGCCTTCCGGGCGTGCGGGCATTTCTATGCCGCAGGCCTTGAAAGCCTTTTCCCGGCACTCCCGAGCTTCTTCCATCTTTGCCTTTTCCTCTTCGGTCATTTCAGACTTTTTCATTTCGGGCTTCTTCATTTCATGCTGCGGACAAGCGGCAGCCTCCACGCAAGCCTTCTGCTCTTCGGTCAGGTTCCGCATGGGGCCGCCGTGCTTGCCGTCAGATCCGGGGCCTCCCGCGGGCGGTTGGGCGGAAATATGGACGGAAGCGCCTATTGCGGCAATAACCGTAAATATCGCGATTTTTCTCATGTCATCCTCCTATTTCTTATCGGGCAAAGCGGAGGATTTTTCTCCGCGGGGTTCGTGCTTCATCATGCCATCCGGACGCGAATCCTCATGCCGGGGTTCCCCGCCGCGGAAGCCATCGTGATGCTTGGGCATGCCATGTTGTGGACGATGTCCTCCGCAGTGGCCGAACACCGCAAACAAAGCGACCGCCAGAGCCGCGACGGAAATGCCGAGGGCAAGCTTTGATATTGTATCTTCTTTCATATTTTTCTCCTTTATTGGTTGAATTAAGGATTTCAGTATCAAGTATTTAGCTGTGTTTCTATCCTCGTCAAGTATTATAACATAATTAAGGGGGGGGGCAAGAGCTTTCTGAAACAAAAAACGATTTTTTCGAATAATAAACCAACCTGTAAAAAAAGCCGGGGTCTCCCCGGCCTTTTTTACGCATGCTCCCAATTGAAAAAGACAAGCGAAGCGTAGTATTTTTCAATTGAGTATTTCTTGGTCGGAGCGACAAGATTTGAACTTGCGACCCCCACGTCCCTAACGTGATGCGCTACCAAGCTGCGCTACGCTCCGAGCCGCGCGAATTATAACCCCGCCGCCCCCGGATTGCAAGCTTTTTCAAGCACGCCCGCGAGGAAGTCCATATCCTCCGCCCGCGCGACCACGACACGCACCCCGTCCGCCTTGTCCGCGCGCACGACCTCGACATCGTACGAGTTCAGGAACCGTACAAAGCTGTTGAGAGTCGCGAACCCGGCCGGACGCCTAAGCAATACCGTGTGCACGTCGGAGGGTACATAGGCGAGGCCCATCCGGTCGAGCGCACCAGCGAAACGAGCATATTCCAAGCGCACTTTGGCGACGCTCGAGCGCAAGAACTCCTGGTCTCGCAACGCCTCGCACGCGGCGGCAAGCGCAGCCTCGGCACATTTGTACGGCGGATAGCCGGCCTCGAATTTTTCTATGACCGCACCCGGCACAACGGCGTATCCCACACGCAATCCGGCAAGGCCGTAGGCTTTGGAAAACGTCCGCGCGACGATGATATTCCCGTCGGGGCGAAAGTATTCAAGGCACGAGCGGGCGCGAGGGTCGAACTCGATATTCGCCTCGTCCACAATCAGATAGCCGTCCTGCAATCGCGCGGCAAGCGAGGATATCTCCCCGGCATCGGCGGTGCGGCCGGTCGGGTTATTCGGGTTGACGACATAGGCTACGCACGCGCCGTCGCATAACCCCGCAAACGCGTCAAGGTCGAGGCCAAAGTCCGCAGCCATCGGCGCCCTTACGACATGCGGCGATTTACGCGCGGCGGAGTAGAGGAACTCCTCGAACGTCAACTCGGACGCGACCACTTTGTCGCCCGGGGCAAGCAGGACGTCGGCCAGCAAATCTATCGCCTGTATGCTTCCGGCGGCAAGCATGATGTTGCCGGACGGAACGCCGTGCGCGGCCGCGATTTCCTCTTTAAGCGCATGCTCCAAATGCGGGTACAGGCTTGCCCGGCCAAGCGTTTCGCGCGCCGCCTCGACCGCCCGCGGCGAACAGCCGTACGGATTGCGTGAGAGCGAATAGTCGTGCCCGCACCCGTTGTTGTGTACTCCATAGCTTTCCTTGTATGACATCTTTTTTCTCCTTAGTATGTGTGAACTACGCTTGCAAGGGCAAGCTGCTGTATGTTGCGGTTGTGCGGCGGAGTGCATAGGTTCCGGATAAGCCTGCCGGTGTTTTCGGCAAGGTTCGCATCCGTCGTGCCGGGCACCATTGCGCCGACCATTTCCATATAGCGCCGCCTTACCTGCTTGCTTGCCATGACCGAGGCGATATGCTCCTCGCTCTGGCACGGCACAATGGCAAGCTTTTTCAAAAACTCGTCGGCATAGTGGCCGTACGGCACGGCAATTCCCTTGCCCACCGCGCGCCCGTCGCGCACCGAGTCGGCCTTTATCCCCGCGCGCGCATAGACCGAGGCGAGCGGCTTTTCGCCCATGGCGCGCTCGTACAGCTCGTCGAAATAGCGCTCGTCGCGCGAGGCAGGCTTGTCCATATCCGCGACCCACGATATGCGCAGGTCGAAGCCCCGCTCCTTGTAAAGCTTCATTGCGGCAAGCTGCTCGACCTCGTACTTGTCAAGCTTGACGCCCACGGGCGGGTTGATATTCGTGCGGATTTTGCGGTATTCAGGGCTCGCCACAACCTCGCTTCCGACCACGACCTTGGTGTCCTCGGCCATTCCGACCGCGGCAAGCAGACGGCCGAGCCCGGCGCGGAACCGGGCCATGCTCTCCTTGACCGCGGCGCTTTTGGCGATATGTTCCACCGCGGTTATCTGCCCGACCTCGAGCATTTCGTCAAGCTGTGCAATGGCGTTCACGTCGCCAAGGAATATCTCGAGGTGGAACTTGCGCCCGATAAGGCTTCCTCCGGCCATTTCCTTTACCCGTCGTGCGCCCATGACGACGTTCAGGAAGTCCAAGGGCACGATTCCGGTCGAAATCTCGCCCTTGCTGTTCATGAACCCTACGCCCATGAAGGCCTTGATGTCGCCCTTTATTGGCACCGCGAGCGTTTGGTCGTGCAGGAAAGGATTTTTGTCTATTTTACTTGTATGCGTATGCATGATAACACCTATTTTCTAAGGTTTCGCGATTGGCCGGACAGACTTTACCCGCTTGGGATTTATTCTATCGGCCGACAATGTGTGTAAAAGAAATAGCTATATATGGTTCCGGAGGAACCAAAAATAAAAGCCGAAGAAATAGGCTTTTCTCGAAGAATCGACGATGGTGCTTGCGGCTATCATGAAAGCTATTATACCCCCCCCCATATTGCCTTGTCAACAATAAAACTTGACCATGCACCGGGACGGGGTGTATAATCGCCTCGAACAACGGAGAAACTCCATGAAAAGCATTGTCGATTTCATCTGTCTGCCGCTTGCGATAGTCGCGGCGGTGAACTATGGCCTTGTCGGAATATTCGGGTTTGATTTGCTAAGCCTTATGCCGACGGCGCTTGCGGCAAGGATTGTGCAGATTATCGTGGGGCTCGCCGGCCTCGGCCTTGCGACGGGGCTTTACGGCCGGAGATAGGTTTGGAACCGTTCGGAGCGTAGCGCAGCCCGGTAGCGCATTTGCTTTGGGAGCAAAGGGTCGCAAGTTCAAATCTTGTCGCTCCGACCATCGAAAAAATTTATGCCACAAGGCCGGATAATCTAGCATTACAAATCGAGCGCGGCGAACAGGGTCTTGCCTCGACCGGACAGGTGCGCCCACTCAAGCTCGCCATAGCTGTAATGCCACCACTCAAACGGATAGTTCACGAAACCCACACCGACCATTGCATTGTAAAGGGTCGCCCTATTCGCACGCGCCTCCGCCGATAATTCCACACTTGCCACAAACGTTTCGGCAAGCGGTGATAGCTCGTTCATTGCCGTGCCCATGTCAAGCTCGGCCCCGTCGTCGCGGCAAAGGGTCAAGTCGACAGCCGCCGCGGTCTGGTGCCCGCTTCCCGCCTTGTGCGGATTGGCGATGAACCGCTCGGTCTCTCGCTCGAGCCGCGCACCGTCCCAATCGGGGTGCCGAGTAGCATTCTCGGAATAAATCGCGTCCCACTCCGCAAGCTGCTTCGCCCTCGGCCGATAAAGCTCGCCAAGCTTGAACCGCACCCCCGGCGGCAAATTCGCGGCCGCCACGACAAGCATATTGTACACCACTTCCCGAACTATAAAAGTACCCTCAAAATCCGCCGAGTTCATAAACACTCGCGCCCGGTCGACGCGAACAATCCGCGGCGGAACATCCGTTTCGATTATGTCGATTTCGCGCACGACCTCGCCGATAGTATGCTCGATTATCATCATCTCCCCCTATAGGTTGTTGCAAGTTTCAGGTTGGTCATTATCTCGGTGTCAAGCCTGCCCGAGTCTCGGCACATGTCGTTTATGGTGTAGGACTCATCCAATAAATAGGCGCTCGAACCGACGACGCCGACCGGCACGTCCGTTATGTCGCACGTGATAAGCCCCATCGAGATTCTCCCGACAATCGGCGCCCGGTACGATTTGCCACCGTCGTGAAACCACGCGGAGCCGACGCCGCCAAGGCTGCGCGGAATGCCGTTAGCATACCCTATGCCAAGCGTCGCAACCCGCATGTTTTTAGGGGCGGTGAAAGTCGCGCCATAGCCGACACACTCGCCCGCGGGCACGTCCTTGACTTGAAGTACGGGCGCGGTTATCGACATCACGGGGGCAAGCCTCGGCATTGCGTACGGAAACACCTGAACGCCGTAAAGCGCCGCACCCGAACGCACCTGCGCGACCGGGCCAAGCTTGTCGCCAAGCGCTACCACGGCGTCAAGCCCCACGCTTACCGGCATGCCCGCGAACCGCTCGGAAATCCGCTTGAGGTTTTCAAGCTGAAGTGCGTTCTGACGCTGGACATGCGGGTCGGCAAGGTCGTCACCCGCACACGCGAAATGGGTCATAATCGCCGCGATGTTGTGCCGCCGCAACGCAGCCGTGTCAAGGGACGCAAGCTCGCCAATCGACAGGCCAAGGCGGTTGAACCCCGTCTCGACATTCAGTATCGCCGAGCCATTCACAGGTCGGCGCGACACCCACTCGTCAAGCTGCTCCGCACTGTTTATGACCGGGGTAAGATCGTACCGGGCAAGCTCATCAAATTCACCCCCCCCCGCGCCGTCGAGCAGATCTATCGCCACGCCCGGCAACCGCGCACGAAGCGCAATACCCTCGGCAACCGTAGATACATAAAACTCCCGACACCCAAGCGCAGCAAGCTTGGCCGCGACCTCCGCCGCGCCAAGTCCGTACGCATCCGCCTTGACCACCGGCGCGACTTTGGCGCCATGCGCGACGGATTTGATTGCCTCGTAGTTTTCTCCAATCGCATCGAGGTTCACGGTAAGAATTGGTTTCATCTTGCACCCCTTTCATTCATTGCGAATTTGATAAGCACAGCACTCACGGCGTTGTCAAGCATTGGCGCTTGCATCGAGTGTTTAAGCCTCGCGTACAGTCGCTCTCGCGCGGCAAGGCTAAGGTCAGAGCCGACCTTCTGCCCGTTGATTTTGTCGCTGTGCGTGATGATGTGATACATGTACGGAAGTGCCGCATCGTACGCGTCCCGCGCCCTCAAACGCGGTATGGCGTCGAGCATTTTCGGTGCATCCACCGGCTTGGCGATAAGGTCGGAATAGCTCATCGGCACGCCGCCGTCCATCGCGACAATGGGCGACATGGTTGCGATAGTCGTGTCCATCTTTGCAATCTCGCGCCCAAGCCGCCCCTCGCCAATGGCGCCAAGATAGCGCACAAGCGAGGCCTGTATCTGCGGCATATACCCGGCCTGATATATGCCCCCGTGCGGCAGAATTCCGCCAAGCGCAAGCAGGACAAGCTCGAGCCCGGCCGTCGGAACCCACGTACCTTGCCTTATCTGCTCGACAATGTTTCCCGGCACATGCGCGGCACTTTCGTAAGGCTGTTTTTTCAAGCAGCTTCCCGCATGATAGCGCATGAAGGGCGACTCGCCGGCGTTCCATGCGGCGCGTATCCCGCCAAGCTCCGACACGAACTTATCGAGGTTGCCCCTGTCCGCAAAAATCTTGCGGATAATAGGATTGCCGCTCTCGAGCCCGCGGACAAGCACGTCGTTCAGTATCCCCGTCAGCTCGAGCGTTACCTGCCGCACCTTGGGCCGGCTGCCGATTTTCGCGCCATATACCTCGTCCATAAGGAACGCGTTCACCGCGGAAATCTGGTCGGCATAGCTTGCGCCCGAGAATTTTTCAAGCGCGCCTATAATGCCCGCAATCCTGCGCTCGTCCTCCGGCGCCGACGAAGTTTTGGCGCGCATGTTTTTTTCCATGTCGGCGATTTCGGAGAGGCTCATCGCGGACTTGAATATCCCGAGCGTGCCCCTGTCCCTGGATTTGATAGCGGTGTAGAGCGTGTTGTCCGCGCCGGCCTGAATGTACTTCGCGCTGTTGATGTTCGCGAACGATACCGCGCCGGTATTGAGCGATATGTGGTACGACAGCCCGCGCGCTTGGTAAAGGCCTGCCGAGAATACTACGGATTGCCAGGTAAGCAGGCTGTCCTCGCCGCCCTTGCCCGGCCCGTCGAGAGTGTGCGGCGCAGACAGGTGCACGCCGGTCTCCGCGCTCGGCTGCGCGCCAAGCTGGGCGATAACTCCGTCCGCGACGCCGGCTCCGTATAGCTGCGCGGCTTTGCTCCGTATCGCTTCGAACAGGAGCGGGCGCAACACGAACGCGCCCTCGTCCGGCTTAAAGTTGAATATCGGCGCGGCATACTCGCCCAGGGTTTCATGTTCTTTAAGCTTCGCGAAGTTCGGGCAGATTGCCAGAACCGCCTCCTCCGCGTACTTGATTTCGCCTGCGCTTGCGTCATTGCATATAATCATTTTGTCGTCCTTTTTTAGTCTTTGTATAGAGATTGTGGATTTCGAAAATCCGGGCGGCGATTGCCGCTATGAAATTATATGTGCCGCTTTAGCGGCGAAGAAGACGACGGACAAGAGGAAGCGCGACGCAGAGCTGCGTCGCGGTGGAAATCTGGAACTGGTACGAACCTTGTGCCATGAATCCCACCATAAAACATGCCGCGCGAATTGTCAAGGGCTTATAATCCTGGACAGATATACCTACTGACAAAATGAGAGCTAAATGTATCATGGCCCTTATAGGAGGAAACCATGAAAAGGATTATATACACAGCCATACTTGTACTTGCCGCGGCGCAGGCAAATGCCCAGACCGCGCGCATGTCCATACTCGCCGGAGAGACGCAGGACTTGCCGAATTTGAGCATGATAGGGGTCGGCTCGTCCGCGCATCAGGCTGGCGGAGCCCTAAGCAACGCTGGCACGCTTACCGTCGGGAACGGCGCGATGTTCAAGGACGACTTCTCCGGCTCTATGGGCGGTGCGCTCTTCAATTCCGGTACGCTAAGCTTCGGCGACAACGCAAGCTTTATAGATAATTATGTCGTTGAGGCGGGCGCAATAGCGGGCGCAATTTTCAATAGCAATACCGGAGTGATGACCTTCGGTGCGAACGCCCTGTTCGAGGGCAACACGTCGACCGCGATGGGCGCCGCCGTCTATAACCAGACCCAGGCAAGCACGAACGCGCTTGTCTTTTCGACCGGCCGCGGCGCAAGGTTCATAAACAATACCGGCTCTCACGCCGCGGCTATATACAACCTCGCCGCAAGCGGGACAATAACGGTAAACATAGGCGAAGATTCGCTGTTTCAGGGCAACACGGGACTTACCGGCAACGGCGGCGCCGTCTCGAACTGGTTGAGCACGATGGGCTTCGCAAACGGCGCAAACTTCGTCGGAAACACAGCAAGACAGGGCTACGGCGGAGCAGTCGTGAACGAGGGTGCGATGACATTCGCGGGTGCCGCAAGCTTCGCGAACAACTCCGCCAACCTGTACGGCGGAGCGGTTGCCAACGTGAACACCTATACCCCCGACACTACCGACAATGAGTATTTGAGATTCGAGGGCCCCGCGACGTTCAGCGGGAACAAGGCCGGCACGGACGGCGGCGCGCTCTATAACGGAAACATGCTTGGCTTCGCATCCGGCGCGACGTTCCTGAACAATGTCGCAGGCGGACGCGGAGGCGCGGTCTATAACGAAGGAACACTAAGCTTCGCGGGCGACGTAGTGTTCAAGGGCAACGCGGCCGCAGGCAAGCCGAACGATATTTATAACGCCGGCACGCTAAGCTTCGCCGACGGCTCGCAAGTGTCGCTTGACGGAGGAATAACCGGCGGCACAGTAAGCTTTGGCGCGAACAGCACCCTGAACGCCACACTCTCCGCCACGCCGGTAATAGTGGCCGACAGCATAACGATTGGCGAGGGCAGCTCCATAGGCGCCCTAAGCATTGCGGGCGGAACAGTCGGCGACAACATCGCCCTCGTCTCCGGAGGCAGTGTAAGCGGAGGCTTCACGCTTGCGCCGTCAAGCTATCAAAGCGCGTTCTATAACGTAAGCCAGAACGAGGACTATACACTGAACGTATCGCTCAAGAACGCGGAGCAGCTCGCCCTTGGCATGGGAGTATCCGCAGGCAACGCGGCCGCCGCACTTGCCGTCCTCTCCGCTGTGCCGAACCTTCCGACCAGAAGCGCAGAAAACAACGTCTTCGCCGATATATCCACGCTCCTGACCTCGGAAGACGACACACAGATGAAACAGGGCTTCACGGCGGTCGAGGCGCTATCCCCCATGACCGCGCCCGCGGTACAGGCCTCGGCGACGCAAACCGCGGCGCAGGCGTTCTCGGTCGCCGGGTCTAGGATGGGGGGGGGTGGACCAAGCATGGGCCTTTCCTCGGGCGACTATGACATCGGCGGCGCGACGTTCTGGATTCAGGGATTGAGCGATTCGGCCAAGCTCTCGGGTGCCGGCGGATTCAACTCGACCTCAAGCGGCGGTGCCATAGGGCTCGAGGCGGAATCCGGCGACATAAAAATCGGCATGGCCTACGCCCCGACAAGCACGCATATAAGGATGACCGGCCGCTCCGACGACGTTGACTCCGACACGGGAATATTCTATGCCAGCTACAAGCCGGGCGATTGGTACGCGAATTTCAGCGCGGGCTATACCCGCTCGGATTACTCCGAGGAGAAGAACGTCCTCGGTCAACTGATAACGGGCGAATACATCGCCACCGCCTACGCAGGCCAGGTCGCAACCGGATACACGCTCCACCCGGCACTCGGCTCGACCATATCGCCCGAAATCGGACTTAGGTATATAAGGAGCGAGCAGGACGCCTGGACCGACTCCTTGGGCTCGCGCACGGCAGCGAACGGAACCGACACTTCAACGGGCCTTGCCAACCTGCGATTCGTTTCAACCGGAAGGTTGGGCGACGTGAACGTCATGCCCGAGCTGCGCCTCGGCGCCACGTACGACTTCGTGACAAGCGGAGTCTCCTCCGAAATGACGCTTGCGAACGGCGCTTCGTTCGAGGTAAGCGGCGACCCGCTCGACCGGCTTGCGGGCGAGGTCGGCCTAAGCCTGACCTTCGGCGGCGCGGGCGCACGGCTTGCCATAGGGTACGAGGGCAAGTTCAGGAGCCGCTATACCGACAACGCCGGACTGATAACATTGAAGCTAGACCTGTGAGACGAGCGACACTTTTGCTAGTGTGCGCATGCGCGGCGACACCCGCTCTGCCCGACGGATTCGCATATAGAGAGATTGAGGCCGGGGACTTCACGCTTGCATCCTACACCAAGCTGACCGACCCGGCCGCACCCGTGCACGTGTATATCGAGGGCGACGGAGCGGCGTTCAGGCACGGCTTCCCGACCCGCGACCCTACGCCGAAATCGACGCTTGTGCGGAACATGGCTTTCGCCGATAAAGCGCCGAACGTAGCCTACCTCGCCCGCCCATGCCAGTATGTTATGACGACGAAGTGCGAGGAGAAATATTGGACTTCGGCACGCTTTTCCGCGCAGGTCATAGAGGCCGAATACAGGGCAGTCAAAACGCTTGCATCCGGCCGCAAAGTGGTGCTTATAGGCTTCTCCGGCGGCGCACAAATTGCCGGACTGCTTGCCGCCACGACCGACTTGAAAGTAGAACGCGTTATAACGATTGCGGGCAATCTCGACCATAGGGCTTGGACAAACTGGCACCGCACGGCGCCGCTTGAGGGTTCCTTGAACCTTGCCGACTATCGCGAAAAATTCGCCCGCATTCCGCAAACGCATTATGTAGGAGCAAAGGATAAGGTTGTCCCGCCGCATCTTGCCAAGGACTTCGGCGCGGACGTAATAATCATCGAGAACGCCGCCCACGAAAGCG
Organism: Rickettsiales bacterium; assembly: GCA_031263095.1. Lineage (GTDB taxonomy): Bacteria > Pseudomonadota > Alphaproteobacteria > Rs-D84 > CACZYB01 > WQWV01. Next base: position 17,507 of record JAISGI010000035.1, read on the forward strand.
GCTGGGACGCGAAAATAGCTATCTGAACGAGAAATATTTGTGCAGGAAATATACGGCCACAGTCTCCGCCACTATCCACCCCGCCTGCGCTGACAAAGCCTCGACACCCGCCTTTTCGACAAGCACATATAGCGCGAGGTAATTGAGTGCCAGCATGAACGCATATACGGAAACCGCCCTGGAATATTCCTTCGCGAAACTCCCCCGCCCGCGGAAAACGTAATAGCGCATGGTGACGACGGAAATGTTCATCGAAATAAGATACTGTAGCGCGACCGAAAACCCGTACCGCCCCGAAAGCGTGTAAAGCCCCGCGAATATAAGATACGCCGCGCACGTGTTGAACCCGCCGACCAACACAAAACGCAGCTTCTGCGGCACTTTCGCGAACCAAAAATCCTCTATGGGTTTGTAAAGCTTGAACATGAACCTAAGGTTATTATCGCCTGCCCGCGCTGTCAAGCCCATAATTACCGTTGACAAAAACCCGCGGATGCGGTATGATTGCAGTCCCATGAAAGACAAGCTTAGCATAGTCGTCCCCGCCTATAACGAAGAGGGCAACGTCCGCCCGCTTTACGACAGGCTCAAGGCCGCGCTCGCCTCCATTTCCCCGAAACTGAAATCGGCCGAGATAATCTTCGTCGACGACGGCTCGACCGACGGCACCGTCCTGCGCCTTATGGAAATCCAGGACAAAGACCCCGATGTCAAAATAGTGAGGCTGATAAGGAACCAGGGACACGAGGTCGCCATGGTCGCCGGCATGAACTACGCCCAAGGCGACGCGGTTGTGTTCATGGACGCCGACCTCCAGCACCCGCCCGAGCTTGTGCCCGAAATGGTGCGCCTGTGGCGCGGCGGCAAGGACATAGTGCTTACCCGGCGCACGGACAACGCCGGCGCGGGCGTCATCTACAAGGTATGCGCGGGCATTTTCTATCGCGTCCTGAATTTCCTTTCCGATGTCAAGCTGCCACGGAACATGCCCGACTTCCGCCTTATCGACGCAAGGTATATAGGATACCTGAAGGCCTTCGACGAAAGGGACTTCATGTTCCGCGGCGTCTTGGGCATGATAACCCCGCTCGATATGGAGAATGCCGCGGTCATAGATTTCGCCGCCCCCGCGCGCCTGTCCGGCAAGTCGCAGTATAACTTCTTCAAAAGCCTCAAACTTGCGATAAACGGCATAATGCAGTTTTCAACCCGCCCGCTCTACCTCTCGCTCTGGCTGGCGATAGTGTCCGGATTCCTGGCGTTCGGCCTAGGCGTGCACGTGATTATAGAAAAGTATATCCTCGACAACCCGACGCCCGGATACGCAACCATAGTGACCGCTGTCGTAATGATGGGCTCCTTGAACCTGTTCATATTGGCGATAATCGGCGCATACATAGGCAAGATTCATATCGAGACCAAAAAGCGCCCGCTTTACATGGCCGAGCTTGTCGAGCCAAGGACAAGGGACAGGAAAGACGATGGAAAAAATAATAAACGCGGATGATTTTGGTCTTAGCCCCGAGGTAAACCGGGCGATAGAAATGGCCGCGCGAGACGGTTGC
>JAISGI010000006.1 GCA_031263095.1 Rickettsiales bacterium
AACACCACGAGACTTCTACCAATCACTATCGCAGGCAAGGAAATCCTCCCCCTCATCGAGGGAGGAAAGGGGATAAACGTATCGACCGGAAAGACCTCCGGCCTGTGGGCGCGGTATGACGGCATGGGGACTTTCTCGGGCGTGAACCCAGACCTTTTGAACGAGGACGGGCGTCTTGTCGCGCCGAAGCCGCAGGGGAACTCGCGCGCGGAGAGGCAGGCGAGCCTTATATCGCAAGGTGTCAAGGGATGCGTGGATCAGGCTGCGCTTGCACATGAATTTTCCGACGGCCACGGCCTTGTCGCAATGAACATACTTTGGGAGCAAGGCGGGTCGCAGGAGCTTCTCGAGCGTGTGCTTGCGAAAGCAAAGGGCACAATAAAAGCAGTGTCGTGCGGCGCAGGAATGCCTTTCAAGCTTGCCGAAATATGCGCGAAAAACAAGGTGTTCTACAACCCCATAATTTCCTCCGTGCGCGTTTTACAGCTACTCTGGAAGCGCTCGTTCCACAAGTTCAAGGAGTGGATTGGCGCCGTGATTTACGAAGACCCGTGGCTTGCTGGCGGGCACAACGGACTCTCCAATTCCGAAGACCCGAAGGCGCCGGAGAAGCCCCTTGCGCGCCTTTTGGAAATACGCAAGTTCATGAACGAAATCGGCCTTGCGACAATACCACTTATCGTCGCGGGCGGGGTGTGGTGGCTTTCCGAGTGGAAGGACTATGCCGATAACAAAGAGCTTGCGCCAATCGGGTTCCAATTCGGCACGCGGCCCATGCTTACGCTTGAGAGCCCGCTTGGCGACAACATAAAGAAGAAGCTTCTGAACGCCGAACCGGGTAGTGTAAAGCTCCAGAAATTCTCGCCTACCGGCCTATATTCCTCGGCCGTGGAGAACGCTTTCCTGCGCGATTTGGAAGACGCGCTGACTAGGCAGATTCCGTTCGTCGAGCTGTCGGACAAAGGCATAGGCTTCGACCTGCCGGTCGAGATTTCCTCGACCAGCAAGACCGTGTTCATAAACCAGGGCGACCGCGGACGCATGGCGAACTATATCGCCATGGGATTTACCAAACTAATGAAGACGCCCTCAAACACCCTTCTGTTCGTACGGCCGGACAAGATGGAGCGGATTCAGCGCGACTGGAAAAACTGTTCCGGCTGTCTTTCCGCCTGTCTGTTTTCGGGGTGGGATCAGAAAGGGCTATTGTCCATAACGCCCGACCCGCGGAGCTTCTGCATACAGCGTTCGCTTCAGGAAATATCGCATGGGAACGACGCGGAGAGCTCGCTCCTGTTCTCGGGTCAGATAGTGTACAGGTTCAAGACCGACCCGTTCTATCGCGGCGGGGCTTTCATTCCCTCGGTGCGCGAGCTGGTGGAGCAAATCAAAACGGGGTACTGATTCACAGCCTGAATTTATGTTTGATTTTCTTTTATAGAAATATATAATTGACCTCATGGAAAGATTAGTTGAAAGCGCGGAGCGGGCGGAGGACAAGCTTAAATTCGAGAATATCCGGCCCGTGTGTCTTGCCGAATTCGTCGGGCAGGAAGAGCTTAAATCCAATCTGCGCGTGTTCATAAAGTCCGCGAAAGAGCGTGGCGCGGCGCTTGACCACTGTCTGCTATACGGCCCGCCGGGGCTTGGCAAAACCACGCTTGCGAACATTATCGCGAACGAGCTTGGCAGCAATTTCAAGGCTACGTCCGCGCCCATGTTTTCGAAAGTCGGCGACCTGGCCGCGATATTCACCACGCTCGAGCCGCACGACGTGCTTTTCATCGACGAAATCCACCGTCTGCCGGCGGCGGTCGAGGAAGTGCTTTATTCCGTTATGGAAGATTTCAAGCTTGACCTTGTAATCGGCGAGGGGCCGGCGGCGAGAAGCGTGAAAATCGACATTGCGCCATTCACGCTTGTCGGTGCGACGACGCGCACCGGACTCTTATCGAACCCTCTGCGAGAGAGGTTCCAGATACCGCTTGGCTTCAATTTCTACAACGATGCGGAGCTTGCGGGGATAGCGACGCGGGCGTCGAAAATCCTCGGCATTTCGCTTACCGCGGACGGGGCGCTTGAAATCGCGAAACGCTCGCGCGGGACGCCGCGAATCGCGAACCGACTCCTGAAGCGCGCGCGGGATTTCGCGGTCGTGGACGGAAAAAGCAACATCGACGCGGAGGAGGCCTCGCGCTCGCTCGGCAAGCTGCTTGTGGATGAGACGGGGCTCGACGCGCTCGACCGCCGTTACCTTTCGCTTATCATCGAGAACTACAACGGCGGGCCGGTCGGACTCGAGACTTTATCGGCATTGCTGTCCGAGGAGACCGACACAATCGAGGATGTAATCGAGCCGTACCTTTTGCAGACCGGGTTCCTTCAGCGCACTCCGCGCGGGCGGGTCGTGACGCAGAAAGCATACAAGCACCTCGGCATAGAAGCGCAGATAAGCGGTGGTTTATTTTGAAGATATTCACGAACATAGCAAACGAAAAATTCGTCAACGAGACAGTGGCGGCGCGCGGAAAACACCACGAGATACTCAAGGCAACGGAGGAGATATTCGAGCTTATCGCGGCTCTGCTTGAAGACTCGACGAACGAGGATGGAAAGAATCGCAAGACGCGTTACCACGTGCTTGAGGAGTATTCCCACGTGCTGCTTCGCGTGTTGATGGCGAAGAAAATCTATCAGTTCAGCTATAAGGACATAGAGGCCGGAATCAGCGCGAAGGAAGCGCACGAGGCGGAGAAAAAATTCTCGCCTACGGACGAGATTTACTCCACCATAAAAGACCTAAGCAAGCTTGGCCAGAAGCTTATCAAAAACTGCAACAGCGGGCGAGACAACGAAGGGGACATAATGAAGTGGATTGCGAACGCCCTATACCGTCTTCGTCGCCTGCGCGAAATATATGGTTTTGCGAACGAGGATGTACTGAAAGAAATGAGGCTGAAGGCCGCGCAAATCTCGACCAAGAACAAGCCGCACGACATCGCGGAGGACGGGCCAACTATGGCGGCCATGAGTGCTCCGGCATTCAGAAAAATATCGGAATTCACAAACACAGCGGAGAAGCAATGAAAATAAATTTCGGAAAACTCGAGGGCGGCGCGCACATTTTTCCCGCCCATGTATTTTATAACCACACGGACGCGGGCGGGATAGTCTATTACGCGAACTATCTGCGAATCGCGGAAGAAGCGCGGGTTGCGATGTTCGACATGATGTGCGCGGGCGACGTCGCGTGCCGCAACACCCTTGCCGCAGGTGCGGATTTCGTCGTGCGGAAATGCGAGGTGGATTATTTCCGACCCGCAAAATACGGCGACGACCTGACCATAGAATCGCGCATAACCGAGGTTGGGAAAACCTCGCTCGAAATTACGCAGAAAGTATGGCGAGGCGAGGAAAACCTTGTCGTCGTGAAAACAAAAATTGTCTATGTCAGCATTGCGGAAATGAAGCCCGCGCGCGTGCCCGATTTCTGGCTGGAAAAAATAAAAATGCTAAACGGCTTGGCTTAGAGGGTATCAAAATGAAACGTAAAAATATTTCCGGACGGTCGCTTATGGAAGTGTTGCTCTACATAGCAATCATCACCGCGATGACGCTTGGCACCGCGCGGATGTTCATAGCCCAGAACGCGAAGGCAAAGCAGGCGCGCTTTACCCAGCAAATCGCCGACATCGCGGAGAAGACGCGCTCTGCCCTATACGGCCGCGAGCTTAGCAACGCCGAGGCGCTGCGCGTCAAGCTTGCCGGCCTTGGCGTGGATTTCGAAGACCCTTGGGGCGGGCAAATCTCTATCGAACCGAAGGGTGAATGTTTCGCAATAGTCGCTTCGAACCTTACGCTTCGCGACTGCGTTGCGGCGGCCTCGTCCATCAAGTCGGACTGCACCATATCGGCGAACGGAATCAAGACGAAATACAAGACGCAGGCGGGCGACGCCGCGCTTCAGGGAGGCGACGGGCTTTATGCCGGAACGTGTTTGGAGAGCGGCGGGAACAAGGTTATGTTCTTCTACAGCAAACGATAAAACCTCAATCGAAAAGTCGCGCTCGCCTAGCGGCTCCGCTCTTTTTCGATTGGAAAATATGAGTAAATTTTCGCCGTGCACGCCGCCGAAAATTTACTAGCTTTTATAAATTTATTCTTTGACAAACATGCATGGAAAAGGTATCATTCCTAGCAAACAGGAGGTTTTAGAAATGACCAAAGCAAAACCAAGTTTTTCGATACGCTCGTATATTTTGCCGCAGATTTCGCACGAAGGTGTGGAAATCCTTGCCGTCATGGTAATATCCGCCCTGCTTTTGGGCCTGCTATCGAGCTTCCTCGGCTCGCTCGCGTGCGGGTTGGCGGTGTTCACATATTACTTCTTCCGCGACCCGGAGCGTTATCCGCCGGAGGACAAGACTGCGGTTTTGGCGCCCGCCGACGGTCGCGTTTTGGCCGTCGAGAAATCCGCGTATCCGAAGGAGCTTGACCTCAAAGGCGAGTGCGTAAAAATCTCAATCTTC
>JAISGI010000031.1 GCA_031263095.1 Rickettsiales bacterium
CCGCAACTCCGCGATTGCGCTGCCTTCCTCCACCACCGTTCGAGGCGCCGTTGCCCCTGTTGAACCTGCGCGCTGCTTTCTTTTGCTGGGCGAGGGCGTCCGACACTATGCCAAACACCGCTGCTATGGCCAAAAATGATACAAGACTCTTTTTCATTTTGAGTTCTCCTGCTTATTGAGGACATTATACCACGATTCGCACCCGCGCGCAAGAGGAATATTGCACAAAAATCGCCCGCGCAAGCGCTTGATTTTACGTACAATACCCCCCCCCGTTCTATGTATGTTCAGGGATTAGACAAGCTCGTCGTACGCACGTTTTATTTCTTGGACATCCTGCCACATGAACCACTTTGGCGAGCCCTTCTCCGTCGACTCGTTCCGAAGCAGATATGCGGGGTGGAATATAGGCATCATCCGCGCACCATAAGGCCCGTCGAACCAGCGGCCGCGTATCCGCGTAATCCCGCCTTGCACCTCCGGAAGCATGGACTGCACCGCCACCGACCCGCAAAGCAGGATAAGCCGCGGCTCAAGCACGCGAAGCTGGGCGTCGAGATATTCGCGGCAGGCCTCTTTTTCGGACGGATCCGGATTGCGGTTCTCCGGCGGGCGGCACTTGACCGTGTTGCAGATGTAGATATGATTCGCACGGCCAAGCCCGACCGAGGCGAATATTTTATCAAGCAGTTGCCCCGACTTGCCCACGAATGGCTTGCCCTGCTCGTCCTCGCTCGCCCCCGGTGCCTCGCCGATAAGCGCAAGTTTCGGGTTCGGCACCCCGTCGGAAAACACCACGTTCTTGCGCGTTCGGCACAACCCGCATTTCGTGCACACAAGGCATTTTGCACGTATTTCTTCAAGTTCCTCGTACATTTTTCCTCCGTTTCTTGAAAAAGCTTATCGCCCGCAGGCCATACATTCAAGGAATTTTTTCGTCCGCCTGAAAAGCATTGAAAACCGCCGCTCCTGGTGCTATACTAGGAAAAAACCCTCGCAAGGAATTCCCATGTTTTACACTTTGGCATCTGTTGACGGAGCAGGACTGAACCTGTTCAGGTATATAACGTTCCGCACCGGCGCCGCGCTTATCACCTCGCTGCTGATATGCCTTGTGTTCGGAAACAGGTTCATAAGCTTCGTCAAATCCCGCACCGTCCAGCCGATACGCAAAGAAGGGCCCCAGACCCACCTCGCCAAGCAGGGCACGCCGACCATGGGCGGCCTGCTTATTCTGGCAAGCGTGTTCATCTCCGCGCTCCTGTGGTGTAATCTGGCAAGCGGATATGTATGGCTGACCCTGTTCACTATGGCAAGCTTTGGCCTTATCGGATTCATAGACGATTATTTCAAGATAATGCGCGGCAACGCATATAGGGGCCTCTCGGGCCGCCTGCGCCTGGTGCTCCAGTTTGTGATAAGCCTCTCCGTCTGCTATGGAATATCCATACTTATGCCGCATGCGTTCAAGGAAACCTTGGCTGTCCCGTTCTTCAAGAACATACTGATAGACCTCGGAATATTGTACTTCGTCTTCGCTTCCGTTGTGATAGTTGGCACCGCCAACTCGTTCAACCTTACCGACGGCATAGACGGCCTGGCAAGCATAACCGGGACAAGCGCGTTCATAGTCTTCCTGATAGTCTCTTACCTTGTCGGCCGCGCTGACTATTCGCTATATCTGTTCATGCCCTACGTCCCCGGCGCGGGCGAGCTGACTGTGCTGATAGGCGCCATAATCGGAGGAATCCTGGGCTTTTTGTGGTTCAACGCCTACCCGGCCAAGATTTTCATGGGCGACGTGGGCAGCTTGGCAATAGGCGGCGCGCTCGGCGTTTCGGCCGTGATAACCAAGAACGAGCTGCTGCTGTTGATAGCCGGCGCGATATTCGTTTTCGAGGCCTTGTCCGTCATGCTCCAAATCGGCTCGATGAAGCTGCGCGGCAAGCGGATTTTCAAAATGGCGCCAATCCACCACCACTTCGAGCTCAAGGGCTGGTCGGAGCAAACCGTCGTGATACGCTTCTGGATAATCTCGATAATCCTCGCGCTTTTGGCGCTAAGTTCGATAAAGGTGCGCTGATGATAAACAATCTGCTCAATAAGACGATTGCGATACTTGGCCTCGGCAAATCCGGCATGTCGGTCTTGAAAGCGTTGAAGCAGCGCGGCGTCCACGTGATAGCATGGGACGACAAGGAGGAGCTTCGGCGAGAGGCAGCCGCCACCGGCGCGCGCGTCGCGGATTTGAGGCTCGAGAATTTTGGCGGTATCGAATATCTGGTGATAAGCCCCGGCATAGCGCATACCTACCCGGAACCGCACCCGGTCGCTGCCAAGGCCAAGGCCGCGGGCACGCCGATAATCGACGACCTCGAGCTGTTCGTATCCACCTACACCGACGCGAATTATATCGGAATAACCGGCACCAACGGCAAATCTACCACCGTCGCTCTGATATATCATATTTTGAAAGAGAATGGCATAAGTGCTGAAATCGGCGGCAATTTCGGTGTCCCGGTCTTCGACCTGCCCGAGCTTGGCGCGGACGGCTGGTACGTCCTCGAACTTTCCAGCTATCAGATAGAGCTGACCCCAAGCCTCGACCTAGACATCGCCGCGCTCCTCAACATCACGCCCGACCATCTTGCGCGCCATAACGGCATGCAGGGCTACATAGCGGTCAAAAAGCAAATCTTCCGCCGCAAAACCAAGGCCGAGGGTACGAACATCGTCGCTACCGACGACGCGAACACAAGGAAGATATATAAGGAACTCCTCGCCTCATCGCCCAAAAAGATAAAGAATATCGCTGTATCCAGCCATTCGCATACCGACGGGATTCACGTCTCGGCCAAAGGTATGCTGATTGAGAAAGACAGGGAAATCGCCGACCTAAAGCAGCTCGAGAATTTGCGCGGCAGACATAACTGGCAGAATATCGCGACCGCGTTCGCCGCAACGCGCGCCGCCGGCCTGCCCGCCGGAAAAATCGTGAAAGCCATCGCAAGCTTCAAACCGCTCGACCACCGTCAGCAGTATATCGGCAACTTCGCCGGAATAACGTTCATCAACGATTCCAAGGCGACCGACGCCGAGGCTGTCCTGCCCGCGCTCGAGACGTTCAGGGAAATATACTGGATAATCGGCGGCAGGGCCAAGGAGGGCGGAATAAAAAGCTTGCTCCCCATAGTACCCAAACGGGTATCCCGCGCATTCGCGATAGGCGAGTGCGAGAAACAGTTCTACGGCGACGTAAAATCGCTTGTGCCAAGCAAACGCTGCGGTCGGCTTGACAAGGCGGTGATGAAGGCGTTCAAGTACGCCTTGAAGGATTTGAAAAAGGGCAAGGTCAAAAACCCTGTGATACTGCTCTCTCCCGCAACCGCAAGCTGGGACCAGTATAAATGCTTCGAGGATCGCGGCCTCCATTTCGCGCAAATATTCGAAAAGATAAAGGAAAAATACAAGAATAAATGCTAATCGACCGTACAGATGATAGTATCCTCGCAAAATGGTGGCTTGGCATAGACAAGCGCCTGCTGTTCCTTGTCGGGTTCCTGATCCTGATAGGGTTCGTCATGATGTTCGAGGCAAGTCCATACGCCGCCGTCCGGCAACAACATGGCGAGTTTTTCTATATAAGGAAATATCCGCTCTACCTCTGCCTTGGCATGATCTCTATGCTCGTGATGTCCATGATGCCTGCCGAAAGAATACGACGCCTGGCCCCGTACGCGTTCGCTCTGGTGTTTGTCGCGACCGTCGCGACGCTCTTCATGCCGGCGATAAAGAATTCGCACAGATGGCTGCGCCTCGGCTCCATGAGCGTCCAGCCGTCCGAGTTCTTAAAGCCGGTCGCAGCGGTCTTTTTGGCCTCCCTGCTCGCGACTCTCAAGAACGGCGAAGGCAAGTGGATGAAAACGAAAATCGCCCTTATGTTCACGGGAATTATAGCGACGCTGATGAGCCAGACCGACTTCGGCATGAGCATGACCTTCGCCGCGATTTTCGGTGTCGAGATATTCCTCGCCGGCGCAAAGAAACGCTGGATTTTGGCCCTTGTTGCGGTGCTGGCCTTGGGCTCGTTCGCAGCGTACAGACACATACCCCAAGTTCATAACCGCATAGAGCGCTTCCTCTCCGACAAACCCGAGGATAGGCGCCAGGTCGACGCCAGCCTCGAGGCGATTCGCGGCGCA
>JAISGI010000030.1 GCA_031263095.1 Rickettsiales bacterium
TGTACTCCGACGACCCTAAACCCGTTCTTCTCAAGCTCAGCAATGGCAAGTCGAAGCACGCCGTCATGCCGGTTCCTCACGAACAATAACCGCGCCGCGAACTCCAATAATTTAAGCGAAAAACCGACCCGCGCATAGTAAATTCCGCCGGCCATCACAACCGTATCAACTCCCTTGGCCTTGAAAAGATTGATAACACCGGAAATGTCGGACATAGCGAACGAACCTAGCTCGCACCCGCCGTCGCGCGTCCGTATCCGCGCAACGACAAAGGGAATCCTCCGACGCCTAGCCCATGTCTCAAGCGCCAAGGGCAAAGCCCCCTCCCCCGCGATAATGCCAAGCTTACGCATCCGCGCCGCCCTTGAACCTCTTTCGCGGACGAGCCAGAGGACGGCGCGAAACTTCACCGATAAAGTGAAAAATCTCGTCCGCCACAGGCGTTCCGGCATAGACCTTCTTGGCCGCCGCCAAACGCTCCTCCCACACCATGTCGTCCGAGATGAACAGTGTCTTATAGACCTCTTTTATAATCCGCACGTCATCGACGGAAAAACCGTGGCGCCTGAGCCCCACAAGGTTCAACCCGTCAAGCTCCTGCGGATTGCCGTCGCTCATGGCGAACGGAATTACATCCATGGTGATTTTCGAGCATCCACCGATAATCGCGTACTTCCCGATGGTGCAGAGCTGGTGTATCGCGGTGCAGCCGCCGATGACGGAATTCTCGCCTATGACGACCTCACCGCCAAGCGTCGTTCCCTGGGATAAAACCGCGCCAGCAAGCACTTCGCAGTCGTGCCCGATGTGGCTGTGGCTCATGATATAGGCCCGCTCGCCGATAAATGTTCCGCGCCGGCCAAGCGGAGTGCCCGCATGAACGTTCGTGAACTCCCGTATCACGACATCGCGGCCGATTGTCGTCTTGGTTTTCTCGGAATCCGAGAATTTAAGGTCGTGGCTCTGATTCCCGATTGTGCAGAATTGGTGGATTACCGAGCCCTCGCCGATTTCGGTGCACCCCTCGATTATGACGTTCTGCTTGAGGGTCGTCCGATCGCCGATTACAACGCCAGCGGAAATTACGCACCAATCGCCGATAAAAACGCCTCTCCCAATGCTCGCGCCCGGCTCCACGCGCGCGGTCGGAGCGATGAATGTCTCCCGCTTTTCAAGGGTTTCAGGCGGGACAAGCTGTTTCGAGCGTTCTGTTTCCATGGCAAGCGATTATACCCCCGGATTTGAAATATTTCAATGCCCGAAGTGTTTCAAATTATTACAGGAAACGAATCTTCTTGTTTTGTGTACAAGATAGTTGTATAATAGCACCGAATATGTCCGGAATAACTTCCCTACGTATTTGCTTATAACTACCAGAAAGGAAAAACAATGGCCACAGGCACGGTAAAATGGTTCAACTCTAAGAAAGGCTTCGGCTTCATAGCGCCGGACGGCGGGGACAAAGACGTATTCGTCCACATCACCGCAGTCAAGGCCGCAGGGATATTCCTTTCGGATGGCTCGCGCGTCTCGTACGACTTGGTGACCCGCGGAGGCAAAGAATCGGCCGAGAACCTCAAGCTTGAGCAATAAGCCGGCAAGGTTTTGCGGGAACGCGCCTCTTCGGGGGCGCGTTTTTTATGCTTGATTTTTGACGGACATGCAATTATACTAGGCCCGCCTGTGGCGGAGTAGCTCAGTTGGTTAGAGCAGAGGAATCATAATCCTTGTGTCGGGGGTTCAAATCCCTCCTCCGCTACCAAAAAAATTATGCACCCTCTCGGTGCATAAATTTTTTTGATAATAGAGATTTGAACACCCGAAAAAGGGGGTTCGACCGCAGATTTTAGGCGAGCGCGAGCGCGCCGGTCGCCGCAGGCGAAAAATCAAGGGAACGCGGAGGGCGAAGCCCGAAGCGGACAAATCCCTCCCTTTCAAAATCCTATACAGCTCACTTCACCCCCATCAGTCGCATGTAAAGTAGGTTTTTCCGCACAAGCAGGGCATCTATTCCCTCCGGATACCGCTCAAGCACGTTCGGAACATCGGAAAATACCGAGGTGCCAAGCCCAAGCCGCCGCCCTTTCATGCGCCCGCCCGCCATCTCGACAAGCGTCGGGAACCAATCGAACGCAGCGACCCTCCGCTCGGCCCGAACCGGCCGCGAAGAGTTTATCATAAAGTTGACAAGCCACCTATTCTGCCGATTCGCGAACTCGTCCGGCGGACTCATCAAGTTATGGTCGGAAACGACAAGTACCGCGGCCGTTGGGTCAAGACGCCGCACCTTGTCAATGAAGTCGCCGATAACCTTGTCATTACACGCGACCGCATCGACAAGCCCGCCCTTTCTCTCGCCCCAATTCTCTGCGCACGATTCGGATATGTAGAAAGGCGAATGCGTGTTGACAGTTTCCACGGCCACGAAATAAGGCTTGCCGGATTTTTTAAGCGCGGCTATGTTCTCGAAAGCGTATTTGAGGGTGGTCTCGTCCTCGACCCCGCCCCAAAAATACTTGTCCTCGGAAATTTCGGGATGAGCCTCGCGAAGCGATATTCCGTCCCAGACATGCTCGAACCCGTGCATTTCGGCGAAGTGCCGCTTGCCGGAAAACTCGCCGGTCGAGGCGATTGCCATCCCGGTCACATACCCCCCCCCACGCAGGATTTCGGCCACGCACACCGCATTGGGCAGAATCCCGCTGCCCTTCAGGAACGCACCGGAATTCCCGACATAATTGAGGGGAACCCCGCACATGATTCCCGTTATCCCGCCGATGGTGAAATTCATCCCCGGCAGATCGGAATACCCCTCGGCATGGGGATTTTCCTTGTACATGGCATGAAGCCTCGGTATCGCGTTGCGGCCGAGAAGCTCCGCATTCGCAAACTCCAAATCCACCGATTCGAGGATGACAAGCACAAGGTTGCGCTTCTCTCCGAAAGTTATATTCACATCCGCCGGCGCGACATAGTTTTCCTCATAGAAAGTGCTTGGCGGCGCGAACATGGACTTGATTATTTCCTTGTCCGCCGGCTGCATTTTTATATAGGAGTGCGCAGCAAGCAGGGCGAAAAGATACAGCCCCACGGCGCCACCACGCCATATCCACCCGGACCGCACGCTCGCATACGCGCCCAAACCGGAAATAAGGAGCGGAAGCAGGACACAATAGCTTATGAACTTCCGCACAAGCTCGGGCGTCGCCCCGTCCACGATGTTGGCGAATATGTGCACGAACAAAGGCGACAATACCGACCCATTCTCGGCTATCTTGAAAAAGCTCGTCGATACCCAGTAATAGAAACAGAATGGAAAAGCAAGCAGGAAGTAAAATGCAAACAGACATACGCCCCTGCGCGAAAGTTTGACCTTCATCTTAGAACTTCCTTCCCACCTTCTTCCACGCCACCAAATCTACATACCCGGTCGGCATTAGGGTCGAGGCATTGAAGCCGAGCGCCGCGCAAATCTCATCCACACGGACAAGCGCATCCTTGGCCGCGGCCTCGTCCGCCACAATCTCGACCTCTACGAAAAGGCCAAGCCCGGCCACATTGTCCAAAGCCACTTCCACATCGCCCTTGACCCACGCCTCGCGCGCCTTGTCGATAATGCAGCCTTGCTTGTAGCCGAGGATTTTCAGAATCTCGTCCGCATTGGAAAACGAGGTTTCATTCGATATGGCAACCTCGTACTCGCCGAAAATCCCGCTGCGCTTCTCCTCGTTCACAAGCTTCAGGTCGAGCGAGAAAGTACCAGCGATAACGTCGTGCCGACGGCGCAGGTATGTACACTCCGAGCCTGTCATGAAATGCGTCTCGGAATCTGACTGCCCCGCCAAAAGATAATAGATGTCTATCTGGTGCTTGGTTTTCTTCGGAGCAAATCCAAGTTCGAAAAGTCTTGCTTTAACACCGTCGAAATTCTCGGCGTCAAGCTTGTGTTTGCGCTCTATTTCCATTATAGCCATCCCGCGTCTTTAAGTACTGTTAAAGTTGTGCCGAATAGATTGCCCGCGGCATGCTCCGCCGCAATCTCCTCCCGCGTGAAAAATTTCGCCGAAAGCAAGTCGCTGGACGGCGCCGGCTCGCCGCTCTCCCACTCCGCCCGCCAATAGATTATTACGCGGTGCTCCTCCGGCTCGTTTATTATCTGATAGACGCCGAATTGCCTAAGGTTTTTGATGGCAAGACCCGATTCTTCCATAATTTCCCGCCGCGCCGCATCCTCGATAGGCTCGAACAGCTCGACCTTGCCGCCGGGAATGATAAGCGCGCCATAGGCCGGCTCCTTGCCCCTGTGTCCCATAAGCAGACAGCCGTCTTTCTCGACCATAGTCGCGCAGCCAAGCCGGATTTTATCTATCATTGCATAGCCTCCTGTATTTTTTTGAAAGTGCTCGCGTACTTGTCCTTGATGTTTTCTCCAGCGGCCATGCAGAAATCGTCCGGACGCAAAGCGATTCGGCGCACTTCACGGCCGTCAAATTCCTCGCCCTCGATTGAACCGGCCAATCCGTCCGCAAGCCGTGCGAAGTCCGGTATGGACACCGCCACGACGCCATCGACCTCGCCGTCCTGGAACTTGAATTCCGATAGAGGAATGTCGAACACGTCGAAGAACATATAGTATATCACCCGCTCGCGCAATACGCTACCGTCGCCAAGCGTGAAATCGCCCGACCACTTCCCTTGTTTTATAGACCTTGGCGTGCGGGGCTCAAGGCCGATTTCCTCGGCAATCTCGCGCACGAAGCCCTGCTCGACCGTCTCTCCGGCCCTCAAATGCCCGCTTGCAGTGGTGTAAAGCTTACCCGGGTTGTCTTTTTTAAGATGGCTCCGCCGCTGGAACACTACTCGCCCGTCGGCAAGCACGACCCAGCAGTGAACAGTCTTGTGCCACAGCGCGAAAGTGTGAGCGACCAAACGGTCGGCGACTCCCACATACTCGCCGTCCTCGGTATAGATGTCGATTAGTTCTGCCATATCTCCGCCACCCTTTCGCCGTTTTCAAGAGAAATCTCTACCTTTACGCAAGGCCTGCGCGAGGTTATGTATTCCTCGATAATCTCCGGCCATTCGATAATGGTTATTTTGTTTGCAAGCGCGTTGTCGATGTCAAGCTCGTACACCTCCGCCGCATTTTTAAGACGATAAAAGTCATAGTGATACACGTCCCCATAAGTCTGGAGCAAAGGATACGTAGGGCTGGCAATCTCGCCCTTCTCTCCGGTGATGATTCGGATTATCTCCCGCGCAAACGTAGTTTTCCCAGCACCCAAACCGCCATAAAGAAGCAACGGCACCCCGGGCGCAAGCATGGGCGCAATCTCGCGCGCAAGCGACTTCATGGCCGCAAGGCTAGTAATATTTGCTTGCCGGCTTTTTGTCATTTATCCCGCGCGAAGCTCTGGTTATTTTGAAAAGGCTGCTGTCGAACCCGTTCGCGGGCTTGATGTCGTAAAGCTCGACCTCGGTGGTAATTCCTTGCGCGTCCTTTACCCTCCACCCGGCAAGGGAAAGCGGCCGCGTCTGGAATACAAGGGTTATGACGCCCGATTGCTTTTCATGAGGACTCTCAAGCTCGACCTCGGTCTTGTCCCCGGTCTCGCGCACGTCCTTTACCTTTATCGGGCTGTCCGGGGCCGAAAGTTTGAGGTCGCCCAAAAGCACGACCGCCGCTGGATTGCTCGCAAGAGCGATATAGCTTATCTGGTCAAGCTTCTTGTCGTGATATACAAGGTCGCGCCCGTCCGCGACAAGCAAAATCGGACTCTTGTACTCAAGCCGCATACGCCCGGGCTTGCTTATATAGAAATCGCCCTCGTCCCTGGCACCGTTCGAGGAAGACTGGCTGAACTTGCCGCTTATGTGCTTGATAGAGTTGATATAACGCTCGACTTCCTTGACGAACGCGGGCTCTGGCGGCTCTGCCAAAACCGGCGCGGCGAACAGGAAAAGCATGACAGCGAACGCTTTTTTCAAGATTTTCTCCTTTTGGCCAAGGATACATTCGCAACCCCGGTTTTGCAAGCCAAATTTTCTGTTGCGCTTTGCGCCGTTTTGGGGTATAATTCATGCAAGAGAGTATAAGAGGATTGGAAAATTGAAGAAATTCCTTCTGCTTGGCATGTTTGCCGTCCTGTCGCTTGTCGCGGTGGGAACCGGAATTATAGCGCAGAACCGCGACCTTGACGCCGCCCGTGCGGCAAGGAAAACTCGCGCCTCGTCCGATTCTTCTACCCGCGCACGCTCCGCTTCGGAGTCCCGCGAAAGCCGTGGCGCACGCACGGAACGCCAGGGCCGCGCCTCACGCAACTCCGATTCGGCCGAACAGTCCGGCGGTACACGAAGCAACCGCGCCGCCTCGTCTTCCAAAGGCCGCCGCACCCGCTCCGCTTCCGGTACAGGCACTCGCAGCAGGACAAGGGGAACCGCGACAGATTCTAAACCAACTGCAACGCGCGGAAGCTCGGGAACATCGGCTCGCGCGGCGGGAGTCCCTCAGGGCAGAATCACCCGCTCCTCCGGTTGGGGCGTCTCGCCCGACAGCGCTTACGGCGGCGATAACGGAGTGGTCAAGGATGTATGGTCGAGACGCGACCAAGCCTCTACCCGCGGCGAAGGCCGCACCAATCGTGGCTCGCGCGAGGAGGGCGGTTCGTCCCGTACCACCCCGTTCGAACGCGGGTATAACGAGGATGGCACCGAACGCACACGACGGGGCGGCTCCGGCGAGCAGCAGCTGACCGGCTGCGACCGAGGTTATGTGATGATAAACAATGGAACCGAGGCTTTCTGCGGCCGCTGTTCGTCCGACGCGAATTACGATGTGGTAACGCAGAAATGCACGTGCCGCACAGGATTTTCGGGAGACGGCCTGACCTGCGCGCACGAAGTCAACCCTAATTCCTGCTCCGAGTTCGCAGAATATGATATTTTTACCGGCCGTTGCGTGTGCAAGCCCGGCTATGGCGGCGACGGGACAAGCTGCTCCAAGTGCTCTGAGTTCGCAGGCATAAACGTCGAGACGCACCAGTGCGTCTGCAAAGCGGGCTTCTTCGGCGACGGCGTGAACTGCACCTCCAACTGCCCGAAGGGATTCATCGCGAACACTTCCGCCGGCCGGTGCGACTCCGTCTGTCCCGACGGATACCGGATTCATTTCAACTAGTTGCAAAAAAAAGATAAAGCATAAAAAATCCGGGGTTTCCCCGGATTTTTTATTCCTAATCCCAACTAAAAAAGAGCGAAGCGACTTTTTAGTTGATAATATTTTCACCACGCATTTTCGATATATTCCATATTGTGCTCGCCGTCGAGAAGTATCGCGTCAAAACGACAGTCGAATCCGGAAAATTCATCATGCTTGGCAAGGAAAGCTTCTGCATTTCTGGCGATTCGCGCACGCTGGACGGTTGTTATGCTCTCCGCCGCCAAAGGGAGGGAAGCACGCTTCTTGACCTCAACGAAAACCAAAATCCTGCCCTTGAGCGCAACTATGTCGATTTCCCCGGCCGTAGTGCCCCGCACCGCGGCATAACGCCGCTCGACAATCTTGAACCCCCGCCGGGCAAGCTCGTCCGCGGCAAGATTCTCGGCCTCAAGACCGTCTTGGTAATTATTGGACATTTTTCGGCTTGATTGCGACCGCAACAAGCGCCTCACGCAAGACCTTGCCGTCAAGGACATACCCACTCTGAAGCTCCTCGACTACCGAGCCTTCACCCGCATCAGCCCGCTCGACTTGGCTTATCGCCTTCATGGTCGAGGGGTTCAGCGCCTGGCCGACCGTATCGACCTTGACGATTCCGTTCCTGCGCATGGCTTCCTCAAGCTGGGCAAGCACGGCCATAAGACCCGAAAAAACATCGTCATCGACCTTGCCGCGCATGGAATTCACAGCCAAATATAGCGAGTCCGCCACCGGCAACAGCGCCCGCGCAAATTGTATGGTGTTCGAGTCAATCTGGCTTTTGGCGTCAAGCTCAAGCCGACGCTTGGTATTCTCCGCCTCGGCAAGCAGCCTTAGGTACTTGTCCTTCCAATCTTCGACGGTCTCGCTAAGGCGACCTATCTCGTCTGCTTGCTTTTCCAGCTCTTCGTTCTTCTTGTTCATTTCGACCTCCTAAGTATAGATAATGACAAAGCGGTTGATTTTCAAGTGGAAAAAGCTATAATCTTAAAGAAAGAGGTGAATATATGACGATACTCCTTGACGGCAGAGGCTTGGCCGAAGAAATTACAGCACGGCTGAAAGCCGAAGTCGCAGCACAGCCATCCGCACCCAACCTCAAGGTTATACTGGTCGGAAACGACCCCGCCTCGCTCATGTACGACAACGCCAAGGTAAAAAAAGCCAAGGAGCTCGGCATAGAATCCGAGCTCGTCCGCCTGCCCGCCACAGCGTCAGAGGAGGAACTCCTCTCCCTTATCGACAGGTTCAACAAAGACCAAAACGTCAACGGAATCTTGGTGCAACTGCCCCTCCCATCCCATATTGACGAGTCGCTTGCCTGCGGCGCGGTCGCACCATGGAAAGACGTCGACGGCTTCCACCCCTTGAACAAGGGCCTGCTCTCCATGGGAGACGAAGCCATGCTTGCCCCGTGCACTCCGCTTGGGATAATCACATTGCTCGAACATTACGGCATAGAGCTCGACGGCGCCAGGGCGTGTATAGTGGGCAGCAGTAATATAGTCGGCAAGCCCATGCAAATGCTGCTCGCCAACCGCGGCGCCACGACTACGCTTTGCAACGTCCACACTCGCGGCCTTTCCGAAATGACGCACATGGCGGATATACTGATTTCCGCGGTCGGCAAGGAAAGCCTGATAACCGCCGATATGGTAAAGGACGACGCGGTAGTCGTCGATGTAGCGATGGTGCACAGCGCCCGGGACGGCTCGCTCTGCGGCGACGTCGACTTCGAGGAGGTCGCGAAGAAAGCCTCCGCCATCACACCTAGTCCGGGCGGCGTCGGGCCGATGACCATAATAACGCTTATGATGAATACGCTAAAGGCCTATAAGATTAGGAGGGGGATAGGTGGCAACGAGAATCCGGTTCAAGTATAGGATTGCCCGCGGAGCCAGCGCCTACCGCTGCGGCCCCGGGATAAGAAAGAACTTCCGCTATCGCGCACCGCGCGGACTGTGGGGTTCCATAGTCCATATCTGCATTCTGCTTGGAATATGGGGTGCGGTCGCCGGAGCCTGCGCACTGCTTTACTTGGCTTTCACCCTGCCCGACATCGACAAGATAGTGGCCCAGACCCGACAGCCGAGCATAACGATAATAGATAGGCACGGCGAGAAGATAATCTCCATAAACGACATGTACGGCGCCAAAGTTTCGATAGAAACGCTGCCCCCGCACGTGTGGCAGGCCATAGTCGCGACCGAGGATAAGCGGTTCTTCACCCACTACGGCGTTGACATGCGCGGCCTCGCCCGCGCGCTCTGGCGGAATGTAAGAAGCGACAGGATAGCCCAGGGCGGAAGCACGCTTACGCAACAACTGGCCAAGAACCTGTTCCTCTCCTCGCACCGCACGATGGCAAGGAAGATTCAGGAGTTGATGATAACCCTCTGGCTCGAACGCAAGTTCTCCAAGGCGCAAATATTGTCGCTCTACCTGAACCGAATTTCGCTGGTCGGAGGAAAATACGGAATCTCCACCGCGGCCGAGCAGGTGTTTGGAAAGGAAATAGGCCGCATAACGGTACCGGAATCCGCAATCCTCGCCGGCATGCTCAAGTCGCCGGCCAAATATAATCCGGCTGCGAACCCCGAGGCTTCTCTCGGCCGGATGAGGGTCGTCCTCGGTCTCATGCGAGACCAAGGATATATAAACGAAGAACAGTACGCCGAAGCGCTCGAGTATAAATACACGAAGCCCACGGGCGCGTCGCACAGCCAGACAAGATACTTCATCGACTATGTGATGAGCGCGTTCGAGTCCTACGCCGGCAACGTCGAAAGCGATGTAATAATAAGGACTACGCTCGACCTCTCGGTGCAAAGGACGGCTGAGGGCGTCGCCCGCGACTTCACCAAAAACGACGGCGCACGGTACGGATTCAAGCAGATTTCCGCAGTATTCATGAATACCGGCGGCGAGATTCTGGCAATGGTCGGCGGCCTCGATTACGCGCAGTCCCAGTTCAACCGGACAACGCAGATGAAGCGCCAGCCCGGCTCCGCCTTCAAGCCGTTTGTCTATCTCGCCGCGCTGATAAAGGGCATGAAACCGACCGATATGTTCGAGGACAAGCCGACCGCGATAGGCGACTGGGAGCCGAAAAACCACGACGGCAAATACCTTGGCGAAATCACGATGGCCCGCGCACTCGAGCAGTCGGTCAATACCGTACCCGTGGCGATTGCCAAAAAAATAGGGCTCGACTCCATAATCGCCGCCGCGCAAAAGCTTGGCCTTGTTGACAAGATAAGCCGCGATTATTCCATTATTTTGGGGACAAGCGAAACCACGCTCCTCGACCTAACCGCAGCATACGCGGCATTCGCAAACGGCGGCGCAGGCGTGATACCGCATGGGATAATAAACATCTCGTCCGAGGGCGGCAAAACCCTGTTCGAAAGAAAAGGCAGCGGCGTCGGAAGGCTTATGACGCCCGAACAGGCCGCAGACATGAACGCCATGCTAAGACAGGTGGTTCAGGGCGGCACCGGCTCGGCCGCATTCGTCCCCGGAGCAGATATAAGGGGCAAAACAGGCACTTCACAAAACAACCGCGACGCATGGTTCATAGGATTTTCGGACAAGTACGCGGGCGGAGTATGGATAGGCAACGACGACAGCGCGGCAATGTCGGAGGACTCCTACGGCGGCCTTGTCCCCGCAAGGGTTTTCAAGGCCGTGATGACCTATATGCTGGTGCGAAAATGAACAAGTGCGGAAATTTTCCGGCCTGCGGCGGCTGCACGCTAAGGAATATGGACGCAGGCGAATACGTGGCCACGAAACTCGCCATGCTCGACGGTATAGAGTGCGGACACCTGCGCGGCCTGACGTGTATTGGCGACGGAGCAAGGCGTCGCACCAGATTCCAAATCGACTACGGCGCCAATGTCGGGTTCTATAAGGCACACACGAACGAAGTCGTTCCAGTGGCAGAGTGCCCCAACCTCTTGCCCGAAATAAACGCAGTTATAGAACCCCTACGCAAATTGTTCAAATCGCTTGCTCGCAGGTACGACGGCGCGGTCGAGGTAGTGGCGACAGATAATGGCCTCTCCCTAAGGTTCAACATGGACATAGCGCAAATCGACAGGAAAAAGGTCGAGGATTTTATAAGGGAATACGCAACGCCAGAACCCTACGTCATGTTCGGCGATACGAAAGTCCCCTACGTCGCCGGCATGTTCCTCCAACCGTCTAAGGAATCGCAGGACGCGATTGTCGAAACCGTCCGCGGATTCGCAAACGGAGCAAAACACATAGCCGACCTGTTCAGCGGCCTAGGGTTATTTACTTTTTCGCTTGCCGAGCCAGGACGCAGTTTCACTGCCTACGATTGCGACAAGAAGGCCATAGCAGGAATGAAAAAGCTCGGCGCAAACACGCATGTTGCCGACTTGTTCAAAAAGCCGGTCAAAGATTTCGACAGCTTCGACCTAGCCATACTCGACCCGCCGCGCGAGGGCGCGCAGACACAGGCCAAAGCCCTGGCAAACTCGAACCTGAAGCATGTCATATATGTATCCTGCAACCCCGCAACGTTCAAACGCGACGCGCAAATCCTAGGCCAAGCAGACTTCAAAATAGGAGAAATCGCGCCAATCGACCAGTTTCCCTATACCCGCCACCTCGAGCTTGTCGCGGACTTGCTTAGGGCTTGACTTGCCAAACCCGACAGTAGTATCATTCATGGCAAACACAGAGAGAACATTAAAATGGTGCTAGGAAACCGCGCTATCCTGAAAGCTCTTGAAAACAAGGAAATACTGATAACCCCGTTCGAACAGGCATCGCTCCAAGGAACATCGTACGACATAAGGCTCGACGGGTTCTTTATCGACTGCGATGTAGAGTCGGAGGCCGAGGTTATAACCAACGCCGCAAGCGTCGCCGCGCTGTACGCCAAAATGCCAAGGATAAAAAGCGACGAGTTTGTGATAAAGCCCGGCGCGCGAGCGCTTGCCTCCACGGTCGAACGCATAGGTTCGCTTGTGGCGGGAATCACTACAACCATACACTCCAAATCCTCTTGGGCAAGGCACGGGCTCGAGGTCTGCTCCTGCGCTGGCTATGGCGACCCTGGCTACGCAAGCCATTGGACGCTCGAAATTTTCAACAAGAACTCCTACCCCGTAAGGCTTGAAAAGGGTATGAAGATAGCGCAGATAACCTTCTACCGCGTCGAGGGCTGCGATATGATGTACGCAAGCAAGTATAACGCAGGCGGCACGCAAAAGGAGCTCTTCTCCGACGAGGAACGTTTCGAAATGATGACGCCCAAGGCGATAAAGCTGAACTAGATGGACTCGCGCAACGCCTTGGATAAGTGGCTTGTCTTCCTTCGGACCGAGCGACGCCAATCAGCTCATACCATAGAGGCCTATGCCCGCGACCTAAGGTTTTTCCTTGAATATATAGGCGATAGGGATCTAAGCGACCTGGCCATAGGCGAATTCCGCGGGTTCATAACTACGCTCGCCAAGGCGGACAAATCTCCGGCCACCATCGCAAGGAACATCTCGGCCATCAAAAGCTTCTTCCGCTTCTGCTCGCAAAACGGCTTGGCGACGAATGCGAACCTGACATTGCTCCGCACGCCCAAGCTTCCCAAAAAGCTATCAAGCTCCTTGGACAAGACGGACGCATTCCGCCTCTTGGACGCATTCGGAGAAATCTTGCCCGAGCCATGGCTCGCCGCCCGCGACCGTGCGCTCTTCACGCTTATATACGGCGCCGGGCTAAGGATTTCCGAGGCGCTGAACCTCGACATCGGCTCGCTCGACACCGACAGTTTAAGAGTAATGGGCAAAGGCAACAAGGAACGCATAGTCCCCCTCCTGCCGATAATAAAGAAAGAGGTCGAGGCATACCTGAAGCTTCTGCCATGGCACAGGAACGAGGGCCCACTGTTCCTAGGGGCAAAAGGGGCGAGGCTTACAGCACGCGTAGCAGAGAGAGACTTGGAAGCGGCACGCAACCACCTCCAACTTCCGGCAGCAACGACGCCGCACTCGCTAAGACACTCGTTCGCGACGCACCTGCTGGCCGCCGGTACGGATTTAAGGACGATACAAGAACTTCTGGGCCACTCTTCACTCTCCACTACCCAGCTTTATACGAAGACCGATATGGGACGCATTATTGCCGAGTATAACAAGGCTCACCCGCACGCAAAATCTTAGTCCTGACACATGAACTCTACCCTTATCTTGTGGCCATTCTTAGTAGTGAAGTCGAACCCGTCCAAACCCGGCCGTGCGTTCTGCTCTCCGGAAACAAGCCATGTGGCCAAATAGCACGAAGACGGCGTCCCCTCGCCAAGATAAAGCGATGGATTGTCGGGCAGATATACCGCAAGCGCATGCGTCATCTTGTCCGCGACAAGATACTTTATAGGCTTTTCTGCGCCGAACCTCTCGCGCCATTTCACGGTTATATAGTCCGCCGCCTCACGCGCGTTGAAGAACGCAACCACAGTCTTTTCCGGATGCTTCAAGGCATGCTTCCTCATTACGATTCTACCAGTCAAACTAATCAAGGCGATAAAAATATTGAGGATGAGCACGTACCTGCACACTTTCGCCACATCTAATTTAATGTCGTTCTTCATAAGAATATACGTGCCGAACAGATACCATAAAGGAGTAGCCCAATACTCGCCAATCCTGATGTTGAGGAGGAGCGGAATCACGAACATGGCGGCAAGCGGAACTACGAAGACGAACTCGACCATGAACTTCCTATAGTCGCCAAACCGGAACGACGGCATCAGAGACACTGCGCCGCCCCTACGCCTCCTGTATATGATAAGCAGCGCAGGCAGCACAGTCACGACTTGACCAAGCAGATATTGCAAAGGATACTTCACACGCCCCTCAAGCGCGTCAGGAGTCCCCGCCGCCTTGTCAAATGCATACTGGAACGAAACGAAATCGTGCTGCCACAGCCAGATGAAATTCCACGATACAATCGCAAGGAAAGACAGCACAGCGATATAAGGATATATGGTACTGAAGCTCTGACGGTTGCTTTTCTTGCAAAAATACACGGCCGCAAAGGCAAATATGGGCAGCGCCGCGAAATACTTGCCCATGACAGCCAGTCCGCACGACGCACCGAACAGAGCGGAATTCGCAATCGTCGGCCTTTCGGCAAACCGGGCGAACAGGTAAAATGCCATAGGCAAAAGGGATATAAGTATCGTGTTCGCGTTCAGCTTTTGATTCCCTAAGCTGACGATTAGTGTCGAGGAAAATAGCAGGAGCGACATCAGGGCCTTGTCCCTGCTCCCCAAAAACATCCGGCCGATTTTGTATATGAAGAACATCCCAAGAGCCATGTTCAGCTGGGTAAGCAGGTACATGCTCTCCGGCACATTGCCAAACAGACGGAAAAAGCCATAGCTTATCCATGCGAACAGGAATGGATGCTTGTCGTAACCAAACTGCATCTCCTTGCCCCAATACAGGTTCTCGATCATATCGTGCGGAATGCAGTCCCGCGCGAACATCGGCAAAACGGTGTAAATCGCCAACACCGCGCCAAGCGACAGCACGGTGTAAAGCAGGTTTTTATTTTTGTCTTT
>JAISGI010000017.1 GCA_031263095.1 Rickettsiales bacterium
GTAGCCGTCGTCGAAGTTTAGTTTGCGTTCGAAATTCACCTTGTCTCTGTTCGTCCAAGCGAGTTTGATTTCCGTGGGTGAGGATGATATGACGCTCCATTTCGACTCCTTCGTCGGGATGTCGGCGTTGTCGGCAAGCAAGCCGAACTCGGCATATTCGGCGCGCGACAAATCGTCCGGCTTGGCATAGCTTAGGAGCCGCACGTCGGAGCTATCCTCGGCCCGAGTTTCCTTATAACCTTTCAGCGTAACGTCGTCGATGCGCAGGCCGACGGCGTTGAAGTTTCCCTTGAGCCGCGGCGTTTCGAACGGGACGAGGATGCGGGCAATCTCCTTGACCACCACGGGTTCGGCCGGCTTGGGCGGCGTCGCGGGCTTGGGCGCGAAGAGGAGCCTTATCGAAAAATAAAATATCGCAGTCCAGAGGAAAATGCGCAGGAAGTCGGGCTTTTTCTTGCCGTTGTTATTATCGTTTGCGACGGGTGCGCCGGGAGTTATGTTTTTTTCTGTCATGTTATTTCTCTATTTTTATTATATTGGGACGCAGGAGGCCGGAGGTCTTGAGCGTGTAGGTTTTGCCGGGCTTCAAGGCGTCGTAGATTTCCTTGGCCTTGGATTGGGTTTTCAGGAAAAACGGGCTTGCGTAGCTGTGCAGGCGGCAGCAGCCCTCTGCCTCGAACTCGTACTCGAGCGCCGTGGCGAGACCGACAGGTCCCGCTTTCATGGAATTGACGATGCGGAGCTTCTTGTCCTTTATTTTGACTTTTATATGGCGGATTGTAATATAGGGCCAGATGAATGGCAACAATACTATGGCAAATATTAGCAACATGCACAGTAAAAGAGCGACATCCCTCATTATTCCTCCTTTTTGTCCAACCGGATTCCCGCCTGCGCGGGAATGACGGAGGGAGATACCGGATCGTAGCCGCCCCTGAACAGCGGGTTGCATTTTAGAATTCGTCGGGCGGCGAGGAGCGAGCCTTTCAATGTCCCGTGCGTGCCGAGCGCCTCTATCGCGTAGTCGCTGCACCTTGGGAAGAAGCGGCACCGATGGCGGCCGCCGATTGCCGGGGAGATAAACTTTTGATAAGTGCGGACGAGCGCTATGAGGGCTTGCTTTATCACTCGGCCTTTATCCTTGTCATGTTCTCGAACTTCTCGAGCCGCTGTTCGTGCAAGGCGGTGCGGGAGAGTTTCGCAAGCGCGGCAAGCTCGCCGGTCAAGACCTCGCGCACGCGGCGTATCGTCTCCTCTCGACCGCGGTGCGCGGCGCCCAAAGGTTCCTCTATAATATTATCTATCACGCCCAATTCGAGCAGGTCGTCGGCGGTAAGGCGCAGCGCCTTGGCGGCATCCTTTTTATGCCCGGTGTCCTTCCATAGAATCGAGGCGCAGCCCTCGGGCGAGATTACCGAATAGACCGAGTACTCGAGCATAAGAATGCGGTTGGCGGCGGCTATCGCAATCGCTCCGCCGGAGCCGCCCTCGCCTATCACAACCGCAACAGACGGGGTGGATAGGTCGAGGCTTGCGCGGATGCTTTCGGCTATTGCGCCGCTTATGTTCCTCTGTTCCGATTCCGCGCCGGGGAACGCGCCAGCGGTATCTATCAAAAATATCACCGGAAGGCCGAAGCGGTCAGCCATCTGCATAAGTCTTATCGCCTTTCTGTACCCTTCGGGCTTGGGGCTGCCGAAGTTATGTCTTATGCGGCTGTCGGTGTCGGAGCCCTTTTCCTCGCCAATCACCATGACCGCGCGGGTGCCGAGCCAGCCTATGCCGCCCACTATCGCCTGGTCGTCGGCGAACATGCGGTCGCCCTTGAGCTCGACGAAATTTTCGAGCATGCCGGCGATATAATCAAGCGTGTGGGGGCGGTCGGGGTGGCGCGCGACTTCGACTATGTCCCATGCGGAGAGGTTCGAGTAGAGGGCCCTTATATCCTCGTCGCGTTTCTGCTGAAGCTTTTGCACCTTGTCCACGTCGGCCATGGAGCGCTTGCTTCCGGCGTCGGAGATTTTCTCGTCGAGCGACTTTATGCCCTTTTCAAAATCCAAATATTGCATTTTATTTCCTCCCCTTGTTCATAAGGAGCTTCAAAATATTGGCGAGCGTGTCCTTCAATGCGCGGCGGTGGACGACCAAGTCCACATCGCCCTGGGTTTCGAGGTACTCGGCCGTCTGGAACTCGGGCGGCAATTTGTGCCTTATGGACTGCTCTATCACCCTGCGGCCGGCGAAGCCGATTACCGCGCCGCGTTCGGCAATCTCTATATCGCCGAGCATGGCGAAGCTTGCGCTTACGCCGCCCATGGTGGGATTGGTCAAAATCACTATATACGGGAGCCGCGCGTCCCTAAGCATATTTACCGCCATGGTCGTGCGCGCCATCTGCATGAGGCTCAAAATTCCCTCCTGCATGCGCGCGCCGCCGGAAGCCGTGACGGCTATCAGCGGGGCTTTCTTTTTGACGGCGGTTTTGGCCGCGGCGAGCATTGCCTCGCCCACGTATGTTCCCATAGACCCGCCCATGAAGTCGAAGTCGAGGATAAATACCACGCTCTCGATTCCGCCGATTTTGCCGTGCGCGACGGTGGCGGCGTCGTGCTGCTGCGTATCCTCGCGATACTGTTCGAGGCGCTGGGAGTACTTTTTCAAGTCCTTGAAGCCCAGCGGGTCGTCGATGGGGTGCCTGACCTCGACGCGGGAGAATTTACGATTGTCGAAGAGCATCGCAAGCCTCTCGTCCCTTGGCAGAGCCATGTGGAAGTCGCATTTTGGGCAGACGTTTAGGTGCCGCTCCATGTCCTTCTTGTACATAAGCGTCGAACACTTTGGGCAGGGAACCCACAAATTTTCGGGCACATCCTTTATTTTCGAGAACAGCGTCTTTATCTTGGGACGCAGGACCTCGCGTATCCAGTTCATATTTGCTCCTTGGCTGGGATTATTTGTTCACTTTCGCCGACAGGGACTTGCCGGGCTTGAATTTCACGGACGTGCGATCGGGCAGGCTTATCTTGCCGCCGCGCGGGGAGGAGGCAACCTTGGCCGAGAGCCGTTTCTGCGAAAACACCCCGAACGAGCGCAGTTCGACCCGGCCGCCCGAGAGCAGGTTGTCCGCAATGGCGCGGTTTATGGCGCCGACTATCTTCTCTATGTCGGAGGTGAAAAGGCTTGGCTTTTTCGCCGCTATCCTTTTGATAATGTCGCTTCGCGTCATTTTTAGAAAACCTTTGTTTTTACTTATTTAAGCAGAAATACCGGCCAGTGTCAAGGAAGATTTACATTGCCGTTTGAACCTGGTTCTGCATATCGAACACGCCCAAGAGCACCCAAGCGATTATACCGCTGACCAGCAGGAGCGCGAACGAGTTGAGCATGGTGGCCTGGCTGCTGATATTCTTTATCGAGCTTTGGAGGTAGTCGTCGGCAACGGCGTTCAGCGCGTCCTCGAAATTGTCCAGTTCCGCGTATATCTCCAAGTCGCCGATGAGCTCGTCCTCGGGGAAATGCATGCCGGTGCGTTTGAGCGCGGTGCCCAAGTTATCTCCGTTTTTCATATAGGTCAGGGTCTTGTCTATGCGTTCGCGCAGGTATGGGCTTGCATTCTGCCTTAGGCTCTGCATTGCCTTGGCTATCGGAGTGCCGCTCTCGACCAAGGCGGCAAGGGACATAAGCCAGCTGACGCCGGTGAACATCCTATAGAGCGACCAGGGCGGCATGCGGTCGAAGAACACCCTTATTTTTCCCGTCATGTTAGCGAACGATATGTAAATCGCTGCGACTATACCGAGCATGCCTATGGGTATAGTCCACCAAAGCTTGCGCGTGAACTCGCTCATCCAGACAAGGCTTGCCGCGGTGCCGGTGAACTTGGTATTCTTGGCAATCTCCATAAGCGGGGGCACCATATAGATTCCCACGGCTACTATTATCAGCATGGAGAGCGCTATCATCATCAGCGGGTAGGTCACGGCGCCGATTAGAGGCTGGATGATTTTATTGGAGCCTTCGGACACTTTTATAACGTTGATGAGCGCCTTTTCAAGCTTGCTCACGTCTCCGACGGAGAGCATCAGGCGTTCGCGCATGGGCGCCCAACCCTCGATAGCGCTCGAGAACGGCAGGCCCTTTTCAAGCTCGCGCAGCCACCAAGCGACCGCTATGGCGAATGGCTCGTCCGAGGCGGTGCCGTCCTTTGATTCAATGACCCATATTCGGTCGAGCGCATCCATAAGGGTAAAGCGGTTCCTGAGCAGTGCGGCAAGCTTGTAATACAGTTTCAGCCGCGTCTCGTTCTGCCACTGCACCAAAAATTGGTTCAGGCGGATTACCGTGGGGTTTGTGGGGATTTTCTTTACAGTGGAGGCGCTCAATTAAAATTTAACTCCTCTAAAATCCAACAAGAAACAAAACCTTCCCTGTTAAATTTCAATTGGGAAAATTTTGAAGCAACAGTGCCTATGGGATTTAGTGCTTCAAAATTTTCTGTTCAATTTGTGTGCAAAACCTACGTACATGCCGCAGGTTTTGCACGGTTTTAATATATAGCATCCAAGTCAAGCATACCGCACCATCTTTCAACCTCGTCCACGGATATAATGCCGGAGAGCATTTTTTCTATCGCGTCCTCCTTGAGCGTGCGGCCGGAAAGTTTGTCCATCCAGTACGATATGGCGCCCGGTTTGTCGCCGCCCAACATCCTCTCCAGAAACTCGTGGTCGGTCATTATGACCTCGGAGGCGACTATGCGGCCCATTATGCCCTTGTTATTGCAGAACTGGCACCCGGGGCCCTGGACGAACGACTGCTCGACCCCATATCTGCCGAGCGCAACCTCGAGCCGTTTATATGACGGGCTGTCGGAGAGGGTCTTTATAGGCACGCGGCACTTGGGGCAAAGTTTCTTGAACAGCCTTTGCGAAAGCAGGCCGCGCATAAGCTCGGGATCCTTGAGCTTGAACGAATCGACGCCCATGTCGAGGAGCCTATTGAGAATCGCGGGCGCGGAGTTGGCGTGCAGCGTCGTCCAGACGTTATGGCCGGACAGAGCTGCCTTGAACACAAGGTCGGCGGCGGAAAGCGTCCTGACCTCGCCCACCATCATGGCGTCGGGGTCGGAGCGCAGAGCGGCGGCCAAGGCGAGGTTGAACGCGTCCTCCTTTTCCTTTTCCGTCGTGGCATTGGTCACGGGCAGTTGGCGCGCGCCTGGGATGGGATATTCGGGCGGGTCTTCAACGGTTATCAGGTTGATTTCGTAGTTCTTTTCCTTCAACATCTTTATCATGTTGCGTTGGAGGGTTGTGGATTTACCGCTT
>JAISGI010000020.1 GCA_031263095.1 Rickettsiales bacterium
TCGGTCTTCGCGATTCCCATGATGGGCAGCACCTCCAAATCAAGCCGCCGCAACACATGCAAAGCCACGTCAAGCTGCGGCGCCCCACCGTCCAGAATTATCAACGAAGGCAAAGTCCCCTCCGCTTTCGCGCGAGTATATCGCCGCGTGAGCACCTCCTCCATCATGCCGAAATCGTCGCCCGTTGAAACGCTCCGAATGTCGTATCGGCGATAGTTGTCCTTCTGAAACCCACCCGGCCCCGCGCAAATCATCACGCCCACTTTGTTGGTACCGGACAAATGAGAATTGTCGAACACGTCGATTCGCTCGATTGGCGCAGTCAACCCCAGCACCGAACCAAGCTCCTCCAGATACCGCGTCTGATTCTTGCCCTCGGTCATCCGCCGCTCAAGCTTCATAAGCCCGTTCTTCTCGACCGAGGCAAGGGCGCGCAGCTTGTCGCCCCGCGACGGCACTTCGACCACCACGTCGTCGAATTCCGCACCCGCGACATTGGTTATTATAAGCCGCGGCGGCTCTCGCTCCAAATAAAACGAGTCCAAAAACGCAGACATAATCTCAAGGTCGCTCGCCCCCTCCGCCTGCGATGGCAGATACGAGAAGTCGCCCTGTATGATTGAGTTGCGCGAAAACAAAACCTCGATTGCAACTTCCTCTCCCGCCCGCACAAGCGCGATTACATCCGTAGACAGGCCTATGTTCGCAAGCGCGTTGCGCTTCAGGATTTGATTGAGGTACGACACCTGCTCGCGATAGAATATAGCGCTCTCGAAATCGTGCGCATCCGCGGCCTCCCTCATCCGCCCGGCCATTTCGTCGATAAGGCCGGAATCCCGACCGCGCAAAAATGCCACAGCTTCCTCGACCGCCCGCTTGTAATCCTCGGCCGAAATCAACCCGCAGCACGGCGCCGAACATTTTTTTATCTGATAGAGCAGGCAAGGCCTCACACGGTTCTTGAAATACGTGTCCCGACAGGTGCGAAGCTTGAATGCTGCCTCGATTATTTTGATGCCCTCGTTCACCGCAAGCCCACTTGGAAAAGGCCCGAAAAAGTGCGCCCCCGCCCCCTTCGCACCACGATATTTGCCAAGCCGCGGATACTCCCCCTTCGATATGGTAAGGTAGGGATAGCTCTTGTCGTCCCGCATGAGAATGTTGTACTTGGGCTTGAGCCGCTTGATTAGGTCTTGCTCAAGCAGCAGCGCCTCGTTCTCCGTGCGCGTGGTGATTATTTCCATGCGCGCGGTCTCCTCGACCATCTTGGCGATTCGCGCGGAAAGCCCGGAGGTCTCGGTATAGTTCTTTATCCGCGCGGCAAGGTTTTTCGCCTTGCCGACGTAGAGGACGCGGCCCGCAAAATCGAACATGCGATAGACGCCCGGGCTTGTCGGAGCCTCCCTCTGGAACTTTTTAATCGTGTTGACACCGGTCATAGGATATGGTATAATAGCCTCGACAAGAATTTTCAAGGAGTAAGTGCTATGCGTGCAATGAAAAGCGAATCCGGCCGTTCCATAGTCGAAATGCTTGGCGTCTTGGCGATAATGGGCGTCATAACCATTATGGGCATAAGCGGATATTCCCAGGCCGTCGGCCGCATAAACAGGAACAAGATGGTCGAGGATATAGTAGGACTTGCCCAGGAGGTCAGGACACTCTACGCCGGCCAGAACCTGTACGACTCCGAGATACAGGATAACGTGATAGGCGTCAAGGGCATAGACCCGTCGAACCAGCACCCGCTTCCGAACCCGTTCGGCGGCGATTATGCGATAGAGCTTGCCGGCACGCCGACGAATAACAAAAGCCCGTTCTTCAAGATAACCGCGGATAATATATCCCAGGCCGACTGCACTACGTTCAAGACCATGACGTGGATGGACGCGCGCACCTTGGACGGTCAGGATAACGAGGGCAAGGCTCTCGTCAACGGCGCCGTCGGCGGCACCTGCAACGCAAGCGGCAATACGATTACGGTCGTGTATCAGTAGAGTGTCCAAGGCATTAGCTAAGTCCGTCAACTTCCGCTCCGCCCCATTGCCGGCACACATCGCCGACGGCGGCATAGCCGAATATATAAATATGGTTAGAAACCTTCCGCGCCTGAACGCCGAGGAAGAGGTCGAACTCGCCCGCAAGGTCAGGAACGACAAGGACTTAGCCGCCGCGGAGCAGCTCATCAAGTCCAACCTGTACCTCGTTGTCGCCACTGCGTTCGAGTATCGCGGCTACGGCTTGCCCATGGCCGACATAATATCCGAGGGGAACATCGGCCTTATGAAGGCGGTGAAAAAGTACGACCCCGAGAAGGGCTTCCGCCTCTCGACCTACGCGCTGTGGTGGATTAGGGCCGCAATAAACGAGTTTGTGCTCGGCAGCTGGAGCCTGGTGAAATTGGGCACCCAGGCCGCAAGCAAAAAACTCTTCTTCGGGCTTAAAAGGATAAAGGCGAAACTCGGGATTTACCACGATTCGGACATGACGCCCGCCGAGGTTGCAAAGGTTGCCGAACATCTCAAGGTCGACAGGGACGAGGTGGTCGAGATGAACCGGCGCCTCGCCCGCGACGTTTCGCTGAACAAGCCCTCCGCCCAGGGCGATGACGACGGCGCCGAGCTGGTCGAAACCTTGGCCGCCGAAACTCCCGACGCCGAGGCCCTGACCGCCGAGCACGATTTCAATTACAAACGCATGAAGATGCTGCTCGAGGCTCTGGATGCATTGAGCGAGCGCGAACGCGAGGTTATACGCCGACGCCGCATGCAGGACTCGCCCGCAACCTTGGACGAGCTCGCCGCGGAGTTGAAAATAAGCAAGGAGCGCGTCCGCCAAATCGAATCCGCCGCACTCGAGAAATTGAAGAAGAACCTTACTTCAAGACGCGCCGAACTCTCAGACTGATTTAATCAGGAAATCAGGTTTCCCGTCCTCTATTTCGATTAGTTTTTCAAGCGTCGCGCCGCCGGCCAAAGCCTCCGCTACAACGCCGTTCTCGACGCATAAAACGCCCTTTATTCCGGCACCGTTCGCACCCTTTATGTCCGTGCGCAGGGTGTCGCCAATCATCGCGATTCGCGACTTGTCCAAGGCACGCTCGCCAAGCCGCGCGAAAGCATATTCGTATATCCCGCGGTGAGGCTTGCCAAACTCGACGATTTCGCCGCCCATAGCCTCGTACGCCTGCGCGACCGCGCCCTGCCGCGCGACATAGTGAATTTCGCCCGAGTTTTTATCTTCCGTCGCCGCGCGCAAATCCGGATTGACATTCACGCCCGGCAAACCTAACCGTAAAAATTCGCGGAGTTCCGGCTCGAACACGCTCGCGTCCATAAAGTCGAACTGCGGCTTTTCCGGCGTAGATTTTTTGTTTTCATACGAGACGAACCCGTGGACAGGCGCGCTCTTCTGCGGTATGGAAATATAGAAAAAGTCCGCCTCTTCCGCGCTCTCCACCTCGGTATACTGCGTTCCCTCGAACAGCTTTGGATCCGGCCTGCCAATATGCACGAACTTTGCCGGCGCCGGGTTGTTTTCAAAAGCCAGGCCGCCGGCAAGGAAAACTTCGCGCGCCGCATCGCCCGAGGTTATGAACAGGTCGCAATACTCGCCAAGATCGGTGCCGCGTTTAAGGTGCCTCGCCACAGCGTCCTCGCCCAACAGGGCAGTGTTCGAAAGCACATATACTGCCTTGCCCGCTTCCCGCAGAGTGCGCATGGTGTCAAAGACGCCCGGATAGAACTCGCGTCCGTCCCATAATACGCCCGACGCATCGAAAAGGAATGCGTCGAACTTGTCGGCAATCGACATAAGGTTTGGGTG
>JAISGI010000009.1 GCA_031263095.1 Rickettsiales bacterium
CTCTGGCACCGCGTCGTCCACATCTGGATAATAAATAGTAAAGCCGAACTGCTGCTCCAGCTTCGCTCGAAAACCAAGCCCGACCAGCCCGGCAAGTGGGATATTTCTATCGGCGGCCACATCGCCGCGGGCGAAACTTCGTGCGACGCCTGCATGCGCGAGGCGAAGGAGGAGCTCGGCCTGAACCTTCCCGCCGAAGCGTTCGGGTACCTGTTCACGCTCAAACGCGAAAGCAGCAATCGCCCCGGCAGGCTCAATCGCGAATTCTGCGACGTCTATCTTGTACACCTGGACTTGCCGGAATCGGCATATCGCTTCGACGACGGCGAGGTCGAGGCGGTAAGGTATATGCCCTGGCGCAAGCTTAGGGAAACTCTTGCTTTGGACGGGGGGGGGTATGTTCCGCACCCTGACGAATACGCACAGTTGTTCAAGGTTTTGGAGGACATGAATTGAGGTGTCCGTTCTGCAATACGCCGGATACACAGGTCAAGGACAGTCGCGTCTCCGACGACGGCACATACGTCAAGCGCCGCCGGTTCTGCGAGGAATGCGGAAGCCGCTTCAACACGTTCGAACGCGTCCAGATGAAGGAGGTGTTCGTGAAAAAATCCTCCGGCGCCGTCGTCCCGTTCGACCGCGCGAAACTCGGCCACTCGATTGCTTTGGCATGCAAGAAACGGCCGATTTCCGCCGACCGCATAGACAAGATAGTCTCGTCGATTCAGCGGCGGCTCGAAAGCTCCGGCGACGCCGAGGTCAGCTCCAAGGAAATCGCCGTGCTCGCTATGGAAATGCTCTCGACCATCGACCGCGTGGCACAGATAAGGTTCGCAAGCGTCCACTACAAGTTCGAAACCGGAGACGATTTTTTAAGCTTCATAAAGCAGGTCGGCCCCGACTCCGCCGCGGATAAAAAGGACGCACCCGCGGCCAATGACAAAACCCGCGTGCCGCAGCCGGCCAAGAAAGGGGAACTGTTCTGATGACGGAAATTTTCGGTCAAATCATGGCGCATTGGCTTCCGCGCAGCATGCTCTACGCAAGCGGGGTTTTCATGCTCGAGGCATTGCTCTTCTACGCTCTGCGCCGCCGCGCGCTGAACAAGGCCGGCAAAAAAAAGATGGACGAGAGCCGGCTCGAGTTCGGCGCCTCGCGCATATTCGGCCTTGCCGCGGGCTCGCTTCTGCTGTTCCTGCTGGCGCTGACCAAGGCGGTGTATTTCCGAAGCCTCGACGATATAGTCGGCTGCATGTATATCTTCGCGGCAGTAACCTTGCTCGGCATAGCGGCAAGCTGCGCGGCGTTTTTATTGAATCAGAAGGCAAGCGCGCTCAAGATGCACCTCCTGCGCACAGTCGACGATTTCGCAAGCGTGTTCGCGTTCGTCCTCGCCGCCGCAGTGCTTGGGCACCAGATTCCCGCCGCCGACATGGGCAAGTTTTTTGGAGCCGGAGTAAGCAGGTTCGCGGTGATAAACCTGCCGTTCATACTCTGCCTTGCATTCATGCTTGCAAGCAATATATGCCTTGTGCTCCAGACTTTTTTATCGAGGTTGGATAATATAAGGATAAGGATTATAAACGACTTTACCGGAATATTTTTGTTCATCGTAGTTTCGGTTGCGGCTTGCGTCCACTTCTCGTTGCCGTTGAACATCGCGGGCGTGCTCTCCGCAGGCGTGATAGCAAGCTATATACTCCAGGCGTTCCCAGAATACCTCGGCCGCGCAAGGCCAAGCGCCAAACCCTTGGGCCTCCTTGCGGGCCTGTCCAAGGTGCTTGGCATAACGTCGTTCGATATACTCATGCTCTGCGCGGTGATAGCGATTTCGCTCGCGTGGGGCGGTTTCTACGGCCTCGGCCTGGCGTGCATAGGCATGGTCTCGGGCACTATGTTCAGCTCGGCCACTTGCGCGTTTTACGAGCGCTCCGACGCGTTCCGACACATCAGCCGCGCGATAGACAACATGGTCCTGTTCGCGATATTCTGCGAGACGCTCGAGGTAATGCTGAACAGGAAAGTCCAGGTGGACATTTTCTCAAGCAACGTTGTCTTGGGGCTAAGCTTGGGCGTCATGCTCATCGTCGCCAACATAAGGAAAATCATACTGATAGCCAGGAGCGTGCTTGTCGAGCGCAAGAGGAAATACGCCGTCGCCCAGGGGCTTGTCTATTCCGGCGCGATAGTCGCGGTGGTTTCGGTTGCGCTTCCGTTTGCGAACTTCGAGCTGCTAAGCGCGTTCGTGCTTGGTGTCGCGGCGATAAGCCCGCTTGTTTCCCTCACGCTCTTGAACGTAGCGGGTGTGGGAAGTCGCAAGGGCGGCTGGACGGACTTACTCGTGCTCTTGAATTCGCAGATAGCCACGTTCGTGATAGCCGCGACGATACTGCTTCTGCCCCTCGTCAAATAAATAAAGGTAAGGCCATGGAAAAAAGATACGAAGCCACGAAGATAATATTGGACGCCTACGCGCGCGTGGAAAACCCGACGCGCTGGCACTTGCACAAGGTCAAGCATACGTTCGAGGTCGCGGGCGCCTCGCTCCAGATTGCCGCGGCGGAGCAGCTTCCACCTGCCGAGCGTGAGACCGCCGAAGTGATAGCGATTCTTCACGACCTCGGCCGGTTTTCGCAAAAGGGCTATGATAACAAGGGTTTCGATCACGGCGACGCCGCGGTCGAGCTTCTGCGCGAAATGAAGAAATTCGACGACCCGCTGATTCTGTTCGCGGTGGCCGAGCATAACAAGTTCCATATAAGCGACGATAGCCTGAACGCCCTTGCGCCCGAAATTCGTGATAACGCGCTCATGCACGCCAAGCTGATACGCGACGCGGACAAGCTTGCCAACATCCGCGACTTCATGCGCTACGACATGCCGTCGAACGAGGAGAAGAGGGCGCCTCTCTCCGCCGCGATACGCACCGTTCTCCTTTCCGGCAAGCCGATTATGTACAAGGATGTCGAGACTTATTCCGACGAGGTTCTCTCCGTGCTCG
This sequence comes from Rickettsiales bacterium, assembly GCA_031263095.1. GTDB lineage: Bacteria > Pseudomonadota > Alphaproteobacteria > Rs-D84 > CACZYB01 > WQWV01. The sequence goes on from JAISGI010000009.1 coordinate 3,002, forward strand.
AGTGGGTGAACGACATATATTTCGACTATACTAGGGCCGAGCTCGAACGCATGGATTACGTCGGCTTCGCGCTTGCCGCGCTGAAAGCTCGCGGCGCCACACCCGAGGATTTGCGCCTTGTGGAACAGCGCTATGGAAGCTAAAAACAAAACATATTTCGGCCGCCGCCAGGGCCGCTCTATGAACGATTCGAAAAAGGAATTCCTCGCGCAGAACCTCGCCCCATTCGCGATACAATTGCCCGCCGACGGAACAATCGACTTCGCCAAACTCTTCGCGCACGCGCCCAAAAAAATCACGTTCGAAATCGGATACGGATATGGCGAGCATTTGACGCGCCTCGCCGCCGCGCACCCCGACGAGGCGTTCATAGGAACCGAGGTCTTCCTCGACGGCAATTACAGCCTCCTGCGCGAGCTGCAAAACGCAAGCATAAAAAACGTCCGCATTTTCCCCGACGATGCGAACCTGCTTTTCCCGCACCTCGCGCCCGCAAGCTTCGATAGAATCTTCATCCTCTACCCCGACCCTTGGCCCAAGAATAGGAACGAGGAACGTCGCATGGTGAACGCACGAAACCTCGCTCTCTTTCACAAATTTCTGAAACCGGACGGCACGCTGTTCGTCGCCTCCGACCACCCGGTCTATATCCCCTGGACGTTGATGAGCTTGAAGGATAATCCCGGCCTGTTCGAATGGACTGCGCATAAATCCGCCGATTTCAAGAACCCGCCCGCGGGCTGGACGCCGACAAGGTACGAGGAAAAGGCCATAGCCGCGGGCCGCTCGCCGACATATCTTGAGTTGCGCAAAATTTAGCTTGAATTCTCGGCGATATGATATATTATATAAGAAAAATAGGGGTGTGAAATGAAGCGCTGGAAGGAATTGCTGTTTTTGCCGATGTTTGGCGTGCTTGCCGTCGCGGGCTGCTCGAACTCGGACATATATATTCCGCTGTCCTCCGACTCGCTGGTTGACCAAAGCATAGCGTACTCCGACGACGTTCTGGACAAGGAGGGCAAGCCGCTTCCGCTTGCAAGGTCTCGCGACCGCGACGCGACTGTTGTTATCGCGCCCAAGGCCGCACCGGATGAAAATATAGAGTTCAAGGACGAAAGCTACGTGGCCGCGAACGATGTCAAATCCTCGCCCGTCGCTCCGGTCGAAAGACCTGCCGCGCCCAAGGTCGACGACTTCGACGAAGCCATTGCCGAGGCCGAGTCGAGACATAATATACCCAAGTCCGCGCCCGTTGTTGCAGTACTCCCTGCGCCCGCTTCCGCGCCGGCGAAAACGTTCGATAAAAAGTTGGTCGTTGGCCCCGCGCCCGTCAAGCGTATAAAGGACGTGACGTTCCTCTCGACCGTTATTTATCACAGCAATACTATGGCCGACCTTTCGGCCAGGGATACCGCTGCGCTTCGCGAGGTTGCAAGGTTCGCGAAATCCCGCGACGCCGACATAATGGTCGTCGGCCACTCCAGCAGCAGGACAAGGAATATGAGGGAGATAGAGAACAAGCTCGAGAATTTCGGCCTCTCCGCCCGCCGCGCGAACAGGGTCGCGGACGAGCTTGCCCGCCTCGGCTTCCCGCGCTCGAAAATCACGATGTCCGCAGTTTCGGACACCGAACAAGTTCTAAAGGAAAATATGCCGATGAACGAGGCTGTCAACAGAAGGACCGAAGTCTATGTAAGCTACTAGACTTGGGCATAATTGCACAGCCCCGTGCCGGAGGACGACTGGGGGATAGGTGGAAGAGAAAATCTTCGGGGACATTGCGTCCCTTTCCGGGTACGAATGGAACCTGTTTCGTCCCGACGAACGCTTTGTGTCCGCCGTAGTTCAGGCAAAGGGCGTGCCCGATATAGTCGCCCGCGTGGTCGCTGCCCGCTCCATAGCGCTCGAGGATGTCGACGCCTACCTCGAACCCAAACTCAAATCCCTGCTTCCCGACCCGTCCGTGCTGAAGGAGATGGACAGGGCCGCCGCCCGCCTCGCACGTGCGCTAGAGGACGGCCACCCAATTGGAAGCTTCGGCGACTACGACGTCGACGGCGCGACCAGCAGCGCGG